>CAZZZJ010000097.1:7422-9518 GCA_964658355.1 Beijerinckiaceae bacterium | reverse complement strand
CGACCGGCACCGGCTCGTCGTCGGATTGCTGGTCGAGCGCCCACTCGGCGGAGAAATCACCGATCGCGGCGAGCAGTTCGGCCTTGCGGACCGGGTCGGGGCTGGTGCCCATCACCTTGCGGTGCAGGTGCAGCAGCAGGGCCGCGTTGAAGGCCCGACTCGGCGAGGCCAAGGGCCGGAACAGGTCGTCGGGAAGCTGCGCGAACAGCATGTCTTGCGAGTCCCGCGTTCGCGCAGCCTCTCGCTTACTTGGCGCCCAGGAGCTCGACGTCGAAGATCAGCGTCGCACCGGGCGGGATGATGCCGCCGGCGCCGCGGGCGCCGTAGCCGAGCTCGGCCGGAATCACCAAGGTGCGCTTGCCGCCCTGCTTCATCGTGGCGACGCCGAGGTCCCAGCCCTGGATGACCTGGCCGGCGCCCAGCGTGAAGGTGAAGGGCTGGTTGCGGTCCCGCGAGGAATCGAACTTCTTGCCCTTCTTGCCGGCCTCGTCGAGCCAGCCGGTGTACTGCACGGTCACCTTCTGGCCGGCCTTCGGCTCGGGGCCGGTTCCGACGACTTCGTCCTGATACTTCAGGCCGGAGGGCAGGGTGGTGTAGTCGGCGTTGGCGGCAGCGGTCATGGCGATCAGCACGGCTCCTGCGATGGGGAGAAGATTACGGGGCATCGTTCCTCCGTCGGGCCGAGCCTCTTCGGGCCGCCCGTCGAGGCGCCTCTTAACAGGTGGCGCCGGTCCGAGGCCAGCCGGGCCGTCTTCCGAAAGCCGGCCTCGTTCGGCCCGCCTCGAACCGAGACCTCGGCCACGCTACCCGGTCGCGATCCGGGACAGGCCGCGCGACCGGCCGATCCGCCCGTCGCCGAATTCGTCTTCGGCCGGTTGACGCGGCTCCGGGCATTCCCGACCCTTGCCGCGACCGTCCGCGACGGCGGCCGCAGCCACGAACGTCGGAGAGACCATGCGCCTGGGTGCACCACACGAAAGGATCGCAGCGATGCCGGCTCCGGGCTCTCGTGGCGGACCATGGCGCGTCGCCGTGTCGTTGCTCGCGATCCTGTCGATCCCGCTTGCACCGTCGCCGGTCCGTGCCGCGTCGGTGGCGCCCGCGGTCGCCGAGCACGGCATGGTGGTCACCGCCCAGCACCTCGCGACGCAGGTCGGCGTCGACATCTTGAAGCGCGGCGGCAACGCCATCGATGCTGCGGTCGCGGTCGGCTATGCGCTGGCGGTGGTCTACCCCGCCGCGGGCAACCTCGGCGGCGGCGGCTTCATGACCGTCCAGCTCGCCGACGGGCGCCGCACCTTCCTGGATTTCCGCGAGAAGGCGCCGCTCGCCGCCACCCGCGGCATGTACCTCGACAAGGACGGTAACGTCGTCAAGGGCTTGAGCACCAAGGGCGCTCTCGCCGTCGGCGTGCCGGGCACCGTCTCCGGCCTGGAGATGGCGCGTGAGACGTACGGGACGATGCCGCGCGCCGCGCTGATCGCCCCGGCCATCGCCTTCGCCGAGGACGGTTTCGCCCTCGATCAGGGCGATGTCGACATGTTTACCCTGGCCAATCCCGACCTCCGCAAGGATGCCGCCTCGAGCGCGATCTTCCTCGACGCGGGCGAGCCGTTCCGGCCCGGGGGAAGGCTCGTCCAGAAGGACCTTGCGGGCACCCTCCGGGGAATCGCCGAGCGCGGCCCCGCGGGCTTTTACGGCGGCCCGGTCGGAGCTGCGATCGTCGCGTCGAGCCGGTCCGGCGGAGGCCTGATCGTCGAGGCCGACCTCGACCGCTACCGCACGCGCGAGCTGGCGCCGGTCGAGTGCGACTATCGCGGCTACCACGTGGTCTCGGCGCCGCCGCCGAGTTCCGGCGGCGTCGTCATCTGCGAGATGCTGAACATCCTCGAGGGCTATCCCCTGTCGGAACTCGGCTGGGGCTCGGCGCAGGCCATCCACTACGAGATCGAGGCGATGCGCCACGCCTACGTCGACCGCAACAACTACCTCGGCGATCCGGACTTCGTGCAGAACCCGATCCGGCGGCTGACCGACAAGGCCTACGCCGCGACCATTCGGAGCGCGATCGATCCGGCCAAGGCCGGCGTGTCGAG
>CAZZZJ010000097.1:0-7412 GCA_964658355.1 Beijerinckiaceae bacterium | reverse complement strand
GAGGCCGGGCGTGCCGCCGCACGAGGGCAGCAACACGACCCACTTCTCGATCGTCGACGGCGCGGGCAACGCGGTCTCGGTCACCTACACCCTGAACGACTGGTTCGGCGCAAGGATCACCGTGCCGGGCACCGGCGTGCTGCTCAACGACGAGATGGACGACTTCACCGCCAAGGTCGGGGTGCCCAACATCTACGGTCTGGTGCAGGGCGAGGCCAACGCCATCCAGCCCGGCAAGACGCCGCTGAGCTCGATGAGCCCGACCATCGTGACCAAGGACGGCAAGCCCGTCCTCGTCACCGGCACGCCGGGCGGGAGCCGGATCATCACCGTGGTGCTGCACAGCATCCTCAACGTCGTCGATTACGGCATGAACGTGCAGGAAGCCGCAGACGCGCCGCGCATCCACAATCAGTGGCTGCCCGACGTGACCAACGTCGAGCGCTTCGCGCTCTCGCCGGACACCCGCAAAATCCTGGAGGGCATGGGACACCACTTCGCCGGGCCGCAGCCCGCCAACCATCTGGCCGCGATCCTGATCGGCGCGCCGGTGCTCGGCGGCCAGGCGGTCGGCGCGAACCGGTTCTACGGGGCCAACGACCCGCGCCGGAATACGGGATTGGCCCTGGGCTATTGAGGGGCACTGGGTCCGAAGGTCTCATTCGGTCGCGCATCCGCTCCTCATCGTCATTCCGGGGCGCCGAAGGCGAGCCCGGGATGACGGGGAGGGGCATTTCAGCGTGGTGCCCCGTCTTGTCACGCTTCGACGGGCAAATGTGAACGCGCGATACGGTGACCCTGCCGCTGCGCCGTCGGTTGCCCGAAACGCTCAAGACAAGGCATCGTCCTTTTCCCGCCATGCGCGTTGCCTTGCCATGGACCCGACACCCGACGACTGGGACGCGCGCGTCGCCCGTCTCTCAGACAAGCTTCCGAACCCTCTCCGACGCGCCGTCGACTGGCTGCGCGAGCCCACGCGCATCTGGCTGCGCGTGGGGGCTGCGCTGCTGTTCATCCTCGGCGGGATCTTCTCGATCCTGCCGGTCCTGGGTTTGTGGATGCTGCCGCTCGGGCTGGCCTTGTTGGCGCAGGACGTCCCCGGCCTGAAGGTGCCGCTGGAGAAGTCTGCCCGCTGGATCGCGGCGACGTGGAACGATCTCGTCGCGTGGTGGCACCGTCAGAAGCGGTAGGTCAGGTTGCCCTTGGCGCCGTGGTCCTGGGCGCGGGCGCCGATCTGACCGGCATAGGACAGGCCGACCGTGGTCGAGGGCAGGACGATCCAGCTCAGGCCGGTCTCCAGCATCACGGCGCTGCGGTCGACCGGCGCGCCGCGGGTCAGCGCCGAGACGCCACCGGAACTGAAGGCCAGCAGCGCGGCCGGCGTCACGTCGCCGAAGGCGGCGCGGTATCCGACGAGGCCGCGCAGCAGGATCGGCAGGCCGGCGACGAAGCCGTCGATCCGCGCCTCGGCCCGGACGCCTGCCGTCGCGGTGGTCACGGTGGTGTCGCGGGCCGCGCCCGCAAGCGCCGCCGCGCCGCCGGTCTCTGAGAAGGCGTCCTGGCTCGCGCGGATCACGCCACCGCCGATGAAGGGCTCCATCGTGAGGCCCGCGAGATCCATGCGGTAGCCGATCTCGCCGAAACCCTGCGCGATGCTGCCGCCGTACGACGCGCGGGCGGTGTCGCGGAAACCGGCGAAGGCGATGTCGCGCCGGATCTCGGTGTCGCCGACTCCGTAGAGCCCGCCGACCCGCAGATCGAGGGCGCCGAGGCCGATCCCGGCATAGACCGAGCCGAACCCGGTCTGGACGTTGCCGGTCGCGTTGCGCAGCGGGATGTCGAGGGCGGTGTCGGTGTAGCCGGCGGCGGCGCCGACGCGGATCGTGTCGCTCGCGGCGACATCGCCGCCGACGACGAGGCCGCCGGTGTTGCGCGAGAGCGCGGCAGCGTTGCCGTCCGATGCGGTGCGACCGAAGCTGCCGAAGCCCTGGCCCCAAAGGCCGACCACACGCTGGTCGAGGCCGCCCGGGCTCAGGCCGGTCCCGCATTCGGATGTCGCATTCAGCGGCACCGTGGTCATCGGCGCCCGCCCGGAGGGCAGCGAGAGTCCGCCCGGCGTGCAGGTGAGCCCGGCTCCGTCCGACCAGCGCATCCGGTCGAGGATCGCCTCGCGCACCAGTCCGCCGCTTTCGATCAGGGCCGTGACGGCGCTCGCGTGGACCTCGCCCGACAGGGCGTCGAAGGCTTGACGGGCCTGCGCCTTCGAGAGTGGGCCGACCGCGTCGTACACGGCGTTGCCGGCGCCAAGCGATTGCGCGCGGCGTCCGGACGCGACGCCGTTGAACGTGGCGCCCGCGGTGTCGAAGCCGAGGTCGTTCCGGGTCAAGCGCAGCTGCACGGTGTCCGCCGAATAGACCAGCGTCGGCGTCAGGAATGCGAAATTGGCGGTGACGTTGGCGAACTGCCCCTGGACGCCGCCGGTGGCGGTGAGAATTGTGTAGGTGGTGTTGGCGCGGTAGGCGCCGGCCTGCGCCTGCACGTCGACGAGGCCGCCGCGCAGTGTCGCCGTTCCGCCTGCCGCGATCCGGTCGCTGTTGCCCGCGGCGTCCGCCTTCACCTGGAAGGTCGAGCCCGCCTCGAACAGCACGTTGCCGTTGGCGCTGAGCGTGCCGATCCCGTCGTAGCCCGGCGCCGTGCGGCCGCCGCCGCGGATGCTGAGGCCGCCGAGGGTGCCGGTGCCCTCGATCGTCGCGCCGGAGCCCACGCCGACATCGGCCGCGCCGAGGTTCCCGCTCACCCGCAGGCGGCCATCGGCCACCGTGACGCTGCCCGCGAACGGGCTGTCGCCCGTGAGGTCGAGGCGGCCCGCACCCGTCTTCACGAGGTTGCCGGTGCCGTCGATGGTGCCGGAGAACAGCGCGTCGACACCGCCGGCGCCGGTCGTGAAGGTCGCCCCGCCCAGTAAGACCCGGCCGTCGCCGTTCAGCGCGCCGACGCTCTGGTCGGAGCCGGCGAGGTCGAGGATGCCGGCGCCGGTGACGAACAGTGCGGTTCCGGAGGGAAGGGCGCCGGCGATACCGGTGCGCAGGGTCCCGTTGGTGACCGAGGTCGCGCCGCCATAGCTGTTCGCCTGGGTGAGCACGACCGTACCGTCGCCGCTCTTGGCGAGCGTGCCCGAGCCTGAGAGAACCGCATCGACGGTCCCGTTCTGCAAGCCGAAGATGGAGCCGCGCAGGGTGCCGTTGCGGATCGTGCCGGACGTCAGCACCACAGGCCCGGCGCTCTGGCTGGTGCCGCCGAGGTCGAGCGATCCGCCCTCGACCACGAGGGCCGCATCCGCGGCGCCGAGGCGTCCACCCGGCGCGAGCCGCAGCGTGCCGGCATCGACGCGCGTTCCGCCGGAGAAGTCGTTGGCTCCGGACAAGGTCACGGTGCCCGCGCCGGTCTTCACCAGCGGCGCGGGCCCGGTCAGCGCCGCCTCTACGGCGCCGGACTGGACGTCGTAGACGGAGCCACGAAGCGTTCCGTTGCCGATGGTGCCGCCGGTGAGCCGCACCAGGCCCACGCTTTGCGTCGTGCCCCCGAGATCGAGCCGGCCGCCCGAGACCAGCAACGCGCCGTCGGGCGCGCCCAGCGTGCCGCTCGCGGTCGTCGCGAGCGTGCCGGCGGAGAGGCTCGTGCCGCCGGCATAGGTGTTGGCGGCAGCGAGCGTCACGGTGCCGGTCCCGGCCTTGGATAGGCCGCCGGGGCCATCGATCGGGCTGGCCAGCGTCACGTCGTCCGCTCCGTCGCAGGCGAGACCCGTGACGGTCGCCGTGCAGGCGGCGCGGGCGGAGTTCGGCGTCGCCGCGGCCAGCATCGCGACTCCGACCATCAGCGGAAGCACGGCCGTCGTGGTGAGGAGGTGTCGACGCGGGGTGCAAGGCTTGGTGTGCGGCATGCGGACCATCCGGAGGCGCGGGAATACGGTCCGGCGAGCGCGCTGCGGCGCGTTCGTCGGTAGGGTGCCGGGTGCGAGGCACGAAGACGGGGTGAAGACGGAGGCCAGTTGGCCGGGAAACGATTAACGGCACCTCAACCACGTCGAAGAAAATACAATTGAGGGTTGTTTTTCGCGTCCTCGAAGCATCAGGCCCGGGGTGGTGCGCGCTTAGACATCCCGGCATGCGCGGGTTAGGAGGATCGAGCCCCCAGCCGAGGCTCCATGAGCAAGTCGAAACTCCCGACCAGCCCGATCCTCGACCCGGAAAAGCGGGCTGACGATGTCGATCAGACCATCCGCCCCTTGAGCCTGTCCGAGTTCATCGGGCAGCGGGCGGCGCGCGCCAACATGGAGATCTTCATCCAGGCGGCGAAGATGACCGGCCAAGCACTGGATCACGTCCTGTTCGTCGGGCCGCCGGGCTTGGGTAAGACCACGCTCGCGCAGATCGTGGCGCGCGAGCTCGGCGTGAACTTCCGCTCGACCTCGGGGCCGGTGATCGCGAAGGCCGGCGACCTCGCGGCGCAGCTCACCAACCTCGAAGAGCGCGACGTGCTCTTCATCGACGAGATCCACCGCCTCAACCCGGCGGTGGAGGAGATCCTCTATCCGGCGATGGAGGATTATCAGCTCGACCTGATCATCGGCGAGGGCCCGGCCGCCCGATCGGTGAAGATCGATCTGCCGAAGTTCACCCTCGTCGGCGCCACGACCCGCGCCGGCCTGCTGACGACGCCGCTGCGCGACCGCTTCGGCATCCCGATCCGGCTCGAGTTCTACGATATCGACGAGTTGCAGTTGATCGTCTCACGCGGCGCGCGGGTGCTCGGCATCGGCATGTCGGACGATGGTGCTAACGAGATCGCCAGGCGGGCGCGCGGCACCCCGCGCATCGCCGGGCGCCTTTTGCGGCGGGTGCGCGACTTCGCCATCGTCGCCGAGGCACCGACCGTGACGCGGGCGATCGCCGACCGGGCTCTGAAGCTCCTCGACGTCGACCCGGTCGGCCTCGACGTGATGGACCGCAAGTATCTCACGATGATCGCGAAATCCTTCGGGGGCGGCCCCGTCGGGATCGAGACGATCGCCGCCGCGCTCTCGGAACCGCGCGACGCGATCGAGGATATCATCGAACCCTACCTGATCCAGCAGGGCTTCGTGCAGCGCACCCCGCGCGGACGGGTGCTGACCCGCCACGCCTTCCAGCACATGGGATTTTCCATGCCGAAGCGCGATCCGATCACCCAGATCGGTCTCTTCGTGGATGGCGAGCCGGACGCTTGACGCAGCCGACGGACAAGGTGGATCCTGCCCACGTCCCGTCTCACCCGGAGCGTTCCAGTCGTCCACTTGCATGCCGTTCCACCCGCTCAGCTATGCGTTCAGGGCATTGTCGCGTCGGGGTGCGTCGAAGCGGTCGAAAGGGCTGACGAACTGCTAATTCGTTGTGCTCGCTTTCGAATCACTGGTTCCGCTCCGCGCTTCACAAGAACGTGATTCAGCGGCGGCAAATGCGTTTATGTGCCCGAAGCGGGGCTGGTGCCTTCGCAACTGCGGAACGAGCGATCGTCCGATTCGTTGTGCCCGCAATCGCCCGAAGCCTCGACGCCTCGGCGAACCGCAAAGGATCGTATCACTATGAAGCGTACCGCCACCCTCGCCGTCGTCGGCCTCTCGCTTGCCGCGCTCACCGCCCCCGCCTTCGCGCAGGACGCCCTCCCGATCCGCGTCTCGCCGTTCGAGCGCGGCATCGGCGCCGCCGGCACCGACACCCCCGAGTTCCGCGCCGAGGCCCTGCGCTCGGATGCCGTCAGCATCGAGTCGAGCCGCATCGCCCTGGAGCGTTCGCGCAACCCGCAGGTCCGCAATTACGCCAACCGCGTGATCACCGAGCGTGAGGCCACCACCAAGGCATTGCTGCCCGAGGGCACCTCGCTCAGCAGCGGCGGTACCGTGGTCTCCGACCGCCAGGGCTTCGACACCCGCATCGACAACCCGGTGGGCCTGGTTCTCGCCCCGGTGACGATCGCGGCCAACCTCGGCACCAGCATCGTCGGTGGCGTGCTCGGCGGCGTCGGCATCATCGACAACAGCCCGACCGAGCCCGGCCGCCGCGTCGCGATCGGCCCGAACGGTCAGAACCGGATCGAGCGCCTGAAGACGGCCCGCAGCGGTCGCGACTTCGACCGGACCTACATCGATCAGCAGGCTCGTTCGGACGCACGCACGCTCGCCCTCTACGAGACCTACTCCCGCAACGGTGACAACGCGGCCGGCCGTCAGTTCGCCAACGAGGCGCTGCCCTACATCGCCAACGAGCACGGCCACTCGGCGACGCTCGCCAACCGTATCGGCGGCTGATCGATCCGGGAACATCGGAGCGATTTCGAGACGGAAGGGCCGCCCTCAAAGGGGCGGCCTTTTCGCGTCGGCGACAAGCGTCGTGTCACCTTCCTGGCCGGCTGCTCGGACGGGTTTCGTGTTGCTTCCCGTCATCCGGTGATCCGCGACGCGGCCCCCACATGTCAGGGCGGGGCAGTCGCGCCGCGCCTGATCTGGCTCCGACGGGATGCGCAACCTTGCTATCGTCCCCGCATCGCGATGCAGGCGCAGAAGGACCACCGAGCCGTGACGACACCGAACGCCGTCCACGCCCTGCCGGTGCGCGTCTATTACGAGGACACCGATTTTTCCGGCTTCGTCTACCATGCGAGCTACCTGCGCTTCATGGAGCGCGGGCGGACCGAGATGCTGCGCGAGCTGGCGGGCGACCAGTCGGAGCTGCACCGTGAGGCCGACGGGCTGGTCTTCGTCGTCCGGCGCATGGAGATCGACTACCTCAAGCCCGCGCGGATGGACGATATGCTGACGGTCCTCACCAGCACCCGCGAATTGCGCGGGGCGTCGATGCACCTGCATCAGGAAGTGCTCCGCGGCGACGATCGTCTGGTCCGCGCCTCCGTGGTCGTCGCCTGCGTCCGCGAGTCTCGGGCGATCCGCCTGCCCCCCGGGCTGCGCCGGGCGCTGTCCACGGCTCCGTGAGCGGCTTCGGAGGTGCACAGACTCGCCTGACCTCCTCCGGGAGCGTCGCGACAGCCCGTATGACTCCTGGCATCTGGTTTTCCCCGCCGCTCGGGTCGATCAGGTGGGTTCCGTGGTCACGCATCGCCGATTGCATTGAAAAACGCACAACCTTACCCGGAAATAGCAGAAATATAAGACTTAAAACCTATAAATATGTCTTGAGATACATGAAAGCGAGAACGAGAGCTTTCGACCCGCTTCGATCCGAGCAATGCCGCGTTCGTCCTGCAGAGCGTTCCGCGGACTGGACTGCAACGCTTCCTTAACCACGTTCGGGGCTTCACTCGGGATGCCCGTCGAGGGTGCGCTGCGGCGACGACCCTTACTTTCGACAGATTCGCGGGCG
>CAZZZJ010000096.1:0-9546 GCA_964658355.1 Beijerinckiaceae bacterium | reverse complement strand
CCCTTGAATCACATTCGACCCGCCTCGGGAATCCCAAGTGTCCACACGACCTAGCAGGCGCTTGTTGATCGCGATGCGGTCCTTCAACATCTGATCGAGGTCGCTCTGGCCAATGGCATCTCGCATGCCGGTCTCGGCCGCTTGGATGATCGCCGAGCGCCAATTCTCGACGGCCGTGACCACGCGCGCGGGATCGACGGCGCGATACCACAGCACGGCGTTCACTTTGACGGCGACGCCATCGCGGGTGATCGTCTCCTGCGTCTCGAGCTGGACGGTGATCGTTCGGATATCGACCTTGACGACACGGTCGATGAACGGGATCAGCCAGTACCAGCCCGGCCCCTTCGTGGTTCCGAGCCGCCCGAGGCGGAACAGGACCGCACGCTCGTACTCCTGGTTGATGCCGAGCGTCTTCAGGGCAAGTCCCAACAGAACGAACGCTACGGCCGCGACGATCGCGTAATCCATTTCATGATCCTCCAATCGCTGCGGTGGCCCGCGCTGTATCTCACCGCCACGCTGATCTTTCGATCTCGCGGCGGCAAGCGGACATCAGGATCACGGCTTGCGTCGGATGACCTAGAATCGGGACGCTCAGACCCTGGCCGACAGCTCTGACTAGGTGGTGAGGAAAGAGGATCAACCGGAGATGAAGCTGAGCCATGTCGCTCGGCGGCAACGGGCGCACCCCTTCGCGCTCGTGCAATTGATTGCGCAAGGAGCCACGGCCCGGTCGGGTTTTACGAGGGGCTCGGGGAAAGCCTAGTATAGATCAGGACGAGCGATCCGTCTCGATGAGGCCGAATGTGAATTTTTCGCGCGCCGGGACGGGGCAGGCGGCGCCAGGGCAGCCTTTCCAGCTTCACGCGGGTGATGTTTACATGGAGCTGGTGAGCCCCGTCGCGCGCCTCAGAGCATTTTCGTCGCTTACGCCGCCGTCACGTCTCGTTCCACGGCAGACGCGAGGCACCGCTCGATTACGGCGTGCAGATGCTTGCGATCGAACGGCTTGCCAACATGATCGTCGGCACCCGCCTGCCGCAAGGAAGCGACCTGATCCGGCAGGACATGCGCCGTCATTGCCACGATTGGCACGTTGCGCATCGGATGATTGAGGGCCCGAATCTGCCGGGTCGCAGACGCTCCATCCAGCACAGGCATCTCCTGGTCCATGAGGATCAGGTCGTAGGTGTGCTGCTGGACGGCGAGAACTGCCTCCTGGCCGTTGCACGCGACCTCGATGCAGTACCCCATCGCCTCCAGGACCGTCTGGGCGATCTCCTGGTTCAAAACATTGTCCTCGACTAGGAGCAGGCGCGTCCGTGACCTCTCCACGTCCTCGGTCCTGGGAGCACTCGGCGACAGAGGCACCACCTCGGCAACGTCGAAGACCATCTCTGCACGCGGCAGGGTCACGACAAACCAGAAGGTCGAGCCCGCGCCTTCACTGCTTTTCAACCCAGTCTCGCCGCCCATCACCTCGATCAGGCCCTTGGCGATAGCCAAACCCAGGCCCGTGCCGCCAAACCGACGCGTGGTGGTACTGTCTGCCTGCACGAAGCGGTTGAACAACCGCGCCTGCGCCTCCTCCGCAATGCCGATCCCCGTGTCACGCACCTCAACCCGAAGCCTGACGCTGTGCGATGTGGCCTTTTGATCGAGCGACACCACAACCCTGCCTTGCGCGGTGAACTTGACCGCGTTGTTCAAGAAATTGAGCAGCACCTGTCGCAGGCGGGTAACGTCACCGAGGACCATGTCCTCCTGGCCGTGTTCAGGCTCGACCTGCAGATTGAGCCCCTTACGCTCAGCCGTAGCAGAGACTATCGCGACCGTTTCTTCGATGAACGTACGCGGGCTGAACGGTGCGGCCTCCAGGACCACCCTCCCGGCTTCGACGCTGGCGAAATCCAGGATGTCGGTGACGACGGTGGTCAAGATCTCGCAACCGACGCGCATCTGGTCGACGCAGCGTCGCTGACCGGGGGTCAGCGTGCCATCCTCGCCCAACAAGTCGCCGAAGCCCTTGATGGCGTTCAGCGGCGTGCGAACCTCATGGCTCATCGTGGCCAGGAACTCGCTTTTGGCGCGCTCGCCTGCTTGAGCTTGCGACTTGGCTGCCTCCGCCCGATCGCGGGCTTCGACGAGTTCTGCTGTTCGCGCCAGTACCCGCTGCTCGAGATCGACGTTCACGGCCGCTAGGACGCGGTCGCGCTCGCCCAAGCGCGTCAGCAAGCCTACGAGAGCGCCGGTCAGCTCGTTGATTTCGAGGTAGCCGCGCGGCGCTGGAAGGTGGATGTCGGCGGGCGTGTTCTCGATGCGGTGAGCTGCGCTCGCAAGGGCACGTAGCGGATGGGCGAGTCGCTCGGCTGCCCACCAACCCAGGAGCGCGAACAGGAGGGCAAAGCTCACACCGCCGAGCGTAAGCCTCAGGATGAGGGCGTGCGCTGGCGCTAGAGCAACGTCGACCGGCTGGCGCACGATCACTGTCCAGGGCAGCGACGGCCGTTGGACTGACACGTGGGCGCGGCTCGCGCCGGTGAAAGAGTCGCCGCCATCAGGCCATTTACCGCGCGCGCTGGCCTGCTCAGCACCTGCCGCCAACGCCGCCATCGCAGGAAATTCATCCAGAATGCGCTCTCCCTGCCGATCGCCGGGTCCGAGAATGACGGTTCCGTCGCTGGCCAGGATCAGAGCCTCGACACTCGGCTCGCGCGCCATGGCCGACGCAATGGCGGCTCGGCTCATCTCGCGCATCCAACGGACGCTCAGATGACCGCCCACGACCCCGACCGTTGTCCCCGCTGCATCGTGGAGCGGTGCTGCGACGTCGACGAAGCGCTTCGGCTCCCCGTAGGGCAGCGCGGGCAGCTTCTGAGCGAGCAGAGCTGCTTCGTGCACGTCGATGACGACAGGTCGATCGAGGCCGCCTTGAAACCAGGGACGTGCCGCGACGCTCGCACCTTCCAGAAGGCCGCCCGTACTCGCGACGATGAGACCGTTCTGATCGGCGAAGCCGATCCAACCATAAGCCGGGTAGATCTCATGCAGAGCGTCGACCCAAGCACGACGCGCCTCCAGCGTCGTGGCCGAGGGTCGAGCGACGGCGGACAGCACTGCCATGTCGCCGAGACGTTCGGCGACATTGGCATCGATGAGTTGGCGCAGGTGCTCTGCCAGGTCGGCCAGGCGCGCTTCGACGCGGATCTGGGCACGGGTCGCCACGAAGCTGGAAACGGCGATCGTGCCGGCGAGCGTTAGCACCAATGCGCTCGCTGCGAAGATGAAGGCGAGGAGGGTGCGCAGCCGCATGGTCATGTTCAGCGCTCGAAAACAAGCATCTGCCCTACCACGTGTCCGTTACGAACTCTTCCGTGATGAGGATCACACAAGATCCGGCACCTCCACAGAGCGGATCAGCAGACAACGAAGGGCGCGTGCAATTAATGGCGCAACGATCCGCGGGCCGTGCGGGTGGGCGCCAGTGCTGGGGAGAGCCCCGAATTCACCACGACGAGCCCGCACTGTCGAGGGGGCCGGATCGCTCAAAATTCTCGGGCTGTCCGGGGGCAGGGGGCTTTCCCGGAAAAACGCGAAAATGGAAAAGGGATGCGATTGGAGGTCTACTAGGAATGTCCCTAGTCGTACCCGTGGGATCACGATCTCTATGTCGTTCCGTTTTCAGCAATAATCCCGCCTCGAGGTTTTGGGGGGAGCCCGCTTTTTGGACCCGAAATCAGGACTTTTCGCGTGTCCTGAAACCGTCTCCTGGGAGGGGCTGGGACAGGGGTCAGGACACAGTCTACGCGGCTGTCGCAGAACCATCGTCGAACCCTGCGAGACTCCCGGCGTGCCGGCACCGCGGCTGGCCGCGAAATGAGCCCGCTGTGGTTCGCACGCTCTGGTCGCGTCCTTCGGTAGGTGTGACAGAGCGATTCGCAAGACGATCGAGAATTGATGATGCGCGGACTTGTCCTTCTCGTGCTGGCGCTCTGCGCGCCCATGGCGGCGGCTGCCCAGGATGCGGCCTCGCGTGGCGGGGCCATAGCCTTTCAGGGCGCACCCGGGCCGTACGGCGAGCGCCTGATGTTCGACGACAAGGGCCTGACCCTCAGCTTCCCGGACGATGCGGCCAAGCTTCGGATCGGCGGCAAGCTACAGCTTGATTTCGGGGCCGCCGGGATCCGTCAGCCCGGTTTCGCCGACCCATTCTCCGACAACATCGCGGTTCGCCGGTCCTGGATCGAGAGCTACCTGGCGCTCGGCAAGACGCTCGAATTCGCATTTCAGTACGACTTCGCCGATGCCAACACGCCGATCAACGATGCCGTCGTTGTCTATCGCGGCATCCCCGACATGCTCATCAGCGTCGGCAACCAGAAAGAGCCTTTCAGCCTCGACCAGCTGATCAGCGACAACAGCACCGTCTTCACCGAACGGTCCCTGGCCGACGGCTTCGCCCCGGCGCGCAACTTCGGCTTCACGATCGGACGGAGCGGCGAGGACTGGACCGCCGTGACAAGCGTGTTCGGGGGCAACGCCAACACCGGCATCCGGAGCCAGGGGATCGCCTCCACCACCCGCGTGACCTACGCCCCGATCAACACCGATGTCGAGACGCTCCACTTTGCCCTGGCGGGCAGCTTCCGCAGCCTGCCGCGCGACGAGTCGCCGCTCTCCCTCTCCAGCCGATCCGAGGCGTTCCTGTTCACGCGGCCCTTCGCGGCGACGGGCTCGATCCGCGACGCGGACAGCATCGGGCGGATCGGCGCCGAGGCCGCCTACCGCAACGGTCCCCTCCTCGTGACGGCGGAATACATCCGGACGGAGGTCGGACGCTTCGACGGGGTCCGTCCGCTGATCTTCCAGGGCGGCTACGTCCAGGCGAGCTACGTGCTGAACGGCGACAACCGGGCTTATCGCCTTATCCCTCATTTCAGCGGCACGACCTATGCGACCTTCGCCGGAGTCGAGGTGCCGGAATCGAAGCGGATCAGCCGGGGCGGCTTCGGTGTCTTCGAGGTCGGGACCCGCTTCAGCGCGATCGACCTCGACGACGGCGGCATCCGCGGGGGCATCGAGCGCGACGTTACCATCGGGCTGACTTGGTACCCGGACCGCAACATCCGGATCATGGCCGATTACGTCCACACCCGCACCTCGGCCACCGCCACGGCCGCACGCGCACTCGATGCGGACGCGGTTATCGGCCGGTTCCAGCTGTACTGGTGAGGCGTCCCGTCTGCCGTGGGACCTCAAGCCTGGATGCGACGATCCGACGACGTCGGTGACCCACCTAGCGACGACGGTTCCGGCGCGATCGGACGCCACGCCCGATCGGCCGCCGGTTTACCGATCAGCATCGTCCCGGACATCGGGACCGAATGTCCGCGAAGCCATCCGTGATCCGGGCGTCGTGCGATCGACGTCACCCTCGTGGTCCTCCGCCTCGCGTCGGATCGAGTTCGTGACATGCCATTCCCGGTGTTGCCCGGCACCCTGCGTTCCCCGTGCGTCCCCGGCCCTCGTGGAACAGTCCGGCCATGCGAATGACGGGGCGCATCCTCGTCTCGGGATCCAACCAGCCAGGGGCAGCGGAATGATCGCGCCTCCTTTCGGCGAAGGTCTGTGCAGTCGCGACCCGTTTTACGGCCCGGGAGGGATACGACGCCCTCGAACGTCGCCGTTTCGACGCCCTGATCCTATCTGCCAGGCTTCCGGACGCCGATGACTTCGAGGTCTGCGGGCAAGTGCGGACGCGGTCCGGCATTGCGATCCTCATGCTGACGCACGAGGATCAGGCCATCGGACGCATCATCGGGCCGATGATTGCATGACGAGGCCCTTCGGTCTGCAGGAGCTTGCCGCACGCATCGGGACGGTCCTGCGGCTGCGCAGGATCACTTCCGGAGCCCAGGATTGGCACGTCGCATTGCGACGAAGCCACCGCGTAGGTTTGGACCTTTCCCGAGATGTTGCGTTTCACAGGTGCTCGACCGAGCTATCTCAAGTCGTTGCTTTTCTGTCTGGATGCGAGACCTCCTTGGCGTCTGCGACGATGCAAAGGGCGCGTTTGATGAGGCTCGGGCTGGGCGATCTGTAGGTGGGATTGGCGAGCGCTGGATTGGCTTCGAGACGCTGACGCAGCACCATCTCGGGCGAGAGACCTTTGAGCACGCGCTGACGGCGACCGTTGTAGGCCGCGTTGAAGCCGCGCAGCACGATCTCCAGGTCGGCGTGGCTGTAGATCATGATGCCCAGCACCTCCCGCTGCACCCGGCCGTTGAAGCGCTCGACCATGCCATTGGTCTTCGGCGTGTAGGGACGCGTCTTGCGATGCCGCACGCCGTGCCGCACGCAGGCGGCCTCGACGGCATCGGCGGTGAAGCAGGAGCCGCGGTCGGTGAGCACGTGGGTGACCTGGAAGGGGAAGGCGTCGAGCGCGTCCGTGAGGAAGGCGACGGCCGAAGCTGTGGTCTCGTCATCCTTGACGGCGAGGTGCACGTTGCGGGAGGCGCGGTCGATGGCGACGTAGAGGAAGCGCTTCCGAGTTGAGCCGTCACGATCGCGCAGCTTGGGCAGGTGCTTCACGTCGACATGGACGAAGCCGACCTCGTAGTCCTTGAAGGTGCCGTGCGGCTTGCGGGTCTGCTCGGACGGCGGCAGCCTGTTGAGACCCTCCGCCTTGAGGATGCGATAGACGGCGTCCCGGTTCAGATGCGGCAGGAAGTGGCTGACGACGAAGGTCAGCGCGTCGAGGGGAAAGCCGGTGGCGCGGCGGAGCGCGCACACGATGGCGCGCTCCTCGTCGCTGGCGCGCCAGGGCAGCTTATGGGGTCGGGCCGAGCGATCCTGGCAGGCGTCGGGGCCGCGTTTGCGCCATTTGCGGATGGTCTCAGTGGACACGCCGTAGCGCTTGGCCAGCACGCCGGAGCTCTCGGGCGAGCGGGCGATCTCGGCGCGGACAGCCGGGGTGGTGCGGGCCTGGGGATGGATCGCGAGCATCAGCGGGCCCTCCTGGCAGCACGGCGGCGCACACCCTCGAACCGCCAAGCATGGGCTTTGATCGCCCAACGTGCCACATCCCAACGACGTTCCGCAACCAAACAGCAGCGCTTATAAGCATGCGGCAAGCCGAAGCGGTACAGATGAATCGCGTTTAACAATGAATAACAGCGGATAGCTATGAACTACATGATGGAATGAACGCTTAAATTTCATATTACGCACAGGCTTTCCCAAACTGCACTGAACGGACATGGTCATCAACACGCAATCTTAATGCCCTGGTGCCCCAATGCCTGCCGCAATCCCCCGCCCCAGCACTCTCCGTCTTAAAGTCGAGACCGAACTCGCCGATGCCGTCGATACCGCTGCTTGCCAGCGCGGTCAGACCATGTCGGAGTTCGTCCGCGCGCAGCTGACCGCACACGGTGTCAGCCTCAGCCCTTCGACCACCGACGACGGCCCCGGCCCGGCTGCGTCTGCCCCTGCGATGCGGCAGGCTGCCTGATGAGCACCGGCATGAGCCTTCCGAGGGTGGATGGTGCGCGAGACCCGCACCATCCACCCTCGCGTCACCCGTGGATTGCCACGGCGCGACCCCGTCGCCGACACCGCTGCTCGTCTCGCTCCGCGGACGTCGGCCGAGATCGCAGCGGATCGCGATGCCGCGGTGGCGGAGCGTACCACGCTTGAGGCTAGCCGCTCCGACCTGATGCTGACGGGCACGGCCGACGACATGGCCGACCTCGACCACCACATCGCTGTCGCCAAGGTCCGCATCGATCAGGCCGCCGCCCAGCACGTCGCGGCACTCGCTGCCGAGGCGAAGGCCCAGGCCGACCACGAGGCTGAGCAGGCCCGTCGCAAGGCGCTGCGCAAGGCCGGTATGAAGGCCAGCGCCGTGGCGGCCAAACTCACCGATCGGTACGTCGTCCTGGCGAAGGAGCTGGCTGGCGTTCTGAGTCAGCTTCGCGAGCAGGAAGGCCGGATCGCCGAGGCCAACGCAGTCCTGCCGGAGGGTGCAGAGACGGTGCCGCCGGGTGAGCCGTTCAACGGCACCGAGGCCATCCCGATGCGCACCGAAACCACCCATGACCTCGTCTGGGTCGACGCCCGGACCGGTGGACCCGCGGGCATCCTGGCCGGCGACGATCTCCGGCATCGGGTCGCCAAGACGATCGAGCGCCGGGTCTCCATGCCCAGCATCCTCGGCGAGCCGCACGTCCCGCTCTCACATCGTGTGACGCTGCCCGGTCTCGGTCGGGATGCGACGCCGATCTGGCGCAGCCTTCCTCAGCCCTTCAGATCCGACACGGAATACCGCGCATGACAATCTCCCGAGAGAACACCGAGGCCCACACGGCCCATTGGCGTCGCGTCCTCGGCAACGACCGCACTCTCGCAGAGAGCGAACGCACGCCCACGCAGGCCGAGCGCTACGCAGCTTGGTCCGCCTCCGTCCGCGATGCCGAGCGCAAGGTACCCGTGAGCGAGGGGTGCACTGTAACGGCTGCCGCTCGCGCCACCGCCTTCACCGCTTACCAAGTGGGCGATCAACGGCACGCTGCCGACGGGACGCTCTGGCGCCGCACGGCCTGACACGAGATTGCGGGGCCAACATGTAAGGGCCTCCAGCCGCGCCATTGAAGGCGATCCCGTCAGCCCGACAGCGACAAGCTAACCTGTCCCCCGCCTGAACCAAAGCCATGGGGGCGAGGGATACGAAGGCTGGCAAGACCGCCCCCCGCTCTTAAAGCCAGCGGGACCATTGGAGATCGCGGCGGCGGGGTCACCCCGCTGCGGTCTCCTCCCCCTGGTGATGAGGCGATCATGTCGACGACCAAGCCGAGCACGACCGATACCAGAGTGACCCTGGATGCGCCCATCGCGGTGATCTGGATCCCACACGTCGATTTCGGCGATGCTGGCGGCATGGGCAACAGCACCAAGCGCACCATCGTCCCAGGCACGCCGCACGAGACCGCCGAGGATGTGAGGGCTCGCGGCGGGATGTGGGGACCAGCATGATCACCGCTGCGCCAGCCAGTCCGATGTTGAATGACGCTTGTAAATTGGGAGGCGGCAGTGAGCCCACCGCCTCCGCCCACTCAGTATCCGCGGCGCGGCCCCGGACGATCATCATCGTCGAAGTCACGGCGGCGCATCTCCCGACGCATCTCGCGCCGATCCTCACGTCGCGCTTCCTCGCGATCGAAATCTCGCTGCCGCTCTCTGCGAGAACGGAGGTCGATGCTGGGGCCGCCCGGCCCGATATCGATCGACTGCGCGAACGACGGAGCCGTCGTGAACAGTCCAATCGCGAGGAGCGATACTCCGAAAATCTGCTTCATGATGCCTCCTTTTGGCTCAGGGCCCCAACAGATCAGAGACTGAACCGTTCCTCGATCCGTCGGGACATGCGGCAACGGGGTGAAGACCGCTGGTATCGCAGGCACCGTCTCCAGGGTCTTCCCAGAGGGGAGGAGGGGTGCGGGTCAGCGCGAGTCCAGGCTATGCGCAGGTCTAAGTTCCCAAAAC
>CAZZZJ010000095.1:2796-9548 GCA_964658355.1 Beijerinckiaceae bacterium | reverse complement strand
ATCGCGCTGCGCTACGACTACCTCGACCTCGACGCGGTCGTGGCGACGCTGAAGGCCCGCCGTCCCGATCTCCACGTCGTCGTCACGGGCCGCAACGCCAAGCCGGCCTTGATCGAGGCCGCCGACCTCGTGACCGAGATGGGCAGCGTGAAGCACCACTTCGCCGCCGGCGTGAAGGCGCAGGAGGGCATCGAATTCTGAGGATGACGGTGTGTTCGGAGAATGCGCCGACCACTGCGCTGCTCCATAACGTTGGACGTTGGGTTTTATTCGGACACCGAACGACATGCTCCACGGACACCGTCTCGCTGCGATTTTCATTGCGAGCGCGTCGCTCATCGTGGGCGCCGATCGAGCTTCATCCGAGGCGCTGTGTGAGCGTGAGCTCCTGCCCTTTGAGCGGATGGTTTCGCGGATCAAGGCCGAACCAGGCGCTGAAGTGGTCTCGGAGACGGCCGCGCTTCTTACGCTTGTCGAACCGGGTCGGCAGATCATTTGGACGCTGGGACGACCCGGGAGCCCCGTCGATACGGCATACATCTGCCGCCGCGTCGTACAGGAGAATGGACAGGTCGTAATCAAGTTGACGGGGCAGTGCTTCAGTAGGACCCCGGACTGCGACAGGTTGATCGCAAAGGTTCTTGACGAGCAGAGCAAGGCCACGGCGCCTTTGCGGCGGCGATGATCCGAGGTAGCTGGAACGCATGACCCGCGCCTTGATGATCCAGGGCACCGGCTCGGATGTCGGCAAATCGCTGATCGTCGCCGGCCTCGCCCGTGCCTTCACGCGGCGGGGCCTGCGGGTGCGCCCTTTCAAGCCGCAGAACATGTCGAACAACGCCGCCGTCACCGCGGACGGCGGCGAGATCGGGCGGGCGCAGGCGCTGCAGGCGCGGGCGGCGGGCGTCGCGCCCTCGATCCACATGAACCCGGTGCTGCTCAAGCCTCAGAGCGAGGTCGGCTCACAGGTGGTGGTGCAGGGCCGCATGATCGCCACCGTGAAGGCGCGTGACTACCAGGCCTGGAAGCCGCGGCTGATGGCGGCCGTCCTCGACAGCTTCTCCCGGCTTCGGGCCGAGGCCGACCTGATCCTCGTCGAGGGCGCGGGCTCGGCCTCCGAGGTGAACCTGCGCGCCGGCGACATCGCCAACATGGGGTTCGCCCGCGCCACCGATACGCCGGTGGTGCTGCTCGGCGATATCGACCGCGGCGGGGTCATCGCCAGCCTCGTCGGCACGAAGGCGGTGATCGACCCGGACGACGCCGCGATGATCGTCGGCTTCCTGGTCAACCGCTTCCGCGGCGATCCGAGCCTGTTTTCCGACGGCATGGACCTGATCGCCCGGCACACCGGCTGGGCGAGCCTGGGCCTGATCCCGCATTTCTCCGACGCCGTTCGCCTGCCGGCCGAGGACGTGCTCGGGCTCGTCGGGTCCGCTGCCGGACCCGGAACCACGACGCGCATCGCGGTGCCGGTCTTTCCGCGGATCGCCAATTTCGACGACCTCGACCCGCTCCGCGCCGAGCCGGCGGTGGAGGTGGTCCTGGTGCGGGCGGGCGAGGCGATTCCGGGCGACGCCGCGCTGGTGCTGCTGCCGGGCTCCAAGACCACGATCGACGACCTCGAATTTCTCCGCGCGCAGGGCTGGGACGTGGATCTCCGCGCCCATCTCCGCCGTGGCGGCCGGGTCCTGGGCTTGTGCGGCGGCTACCAGATGCTCGGGCGGACGCTCTCCGATCCGCACGGGATCGAGGGCGCGCCGCGCACGGTCCCGGGACTCGGATTGCTCGCCGTCGATACGGTGATGACGCCGCTGAAGCGCCTGGAGGCGGTCTCCGGCACCAGCGCGACCGATGCGATCCCCTTCACCGGCTACGAGATGCATGTCGGCGACACCGCCGGGCCGGACGCGGTGCGGCCGCTCCTGCGCTTCGCGGACGGGCGCAGGGACGGGGCCGTCTCGCCCGACGGACTGTGCGCGGGCACCTACGTCCACGGCCTGTTCGCCGACGACCGGCAGCGGGCCGCCTGGCTCGCCCGCCTCGGTGCGCGCGCCGACGGCGCCTCCTACGAGGCCGGCATCGAGCGGGTGCTCGACGCGCTCGCCGTCCATCTCGAGACCCACGTCGATTGCGACCGGCTGCTGTCGCTGGCGCGGTGAGCCGCACCGCGCATGACACCGGATCGGGTCCTGTTCCGCCGAACGTGTCCGGGAACGCCGGGGGCCGCCGCGCGCCGATAGGCAGTCGCGCCGTCAGAGCCTAGTCTCCGGCGAAAGCGCGGTCCGTCGAAATGGGCCGACGGGACGCGAGGAACGCCCGATGACCCCCACCGAGACCCCGGTCGCGTCCGACGATGCGCTCGCCGCGCGCACGATCGCGACGGTGACGTGGCGGCTGATGCCGCTGCTCGGGCTGATGTATCTGATCGCCTACATCGATCGGCAGAACATCTCCTACGCCAAGCTGCAGATGGTCGGCGATCTTGGCTTGAGCGAGAGCGTCTACGGCCTCGGGGCGTCGCTGTTCTTCCTCGGCTACTTCCTCTGCGAGGTGCCGGCCAACGTCATCCTCGAGAAGGTCGGCGCCCGGCTGTGGTTCGCGCGAATCATGGCGACCTGGGGCCTGATCACGGTGCTGCTGGGTTTCACCCAGAACACGACGATGTTCTACGTCCTCCGCTTCCTCCTCGGCGTCGCCGAGGCCGGATTCTTCCCAGGCGTGCTGTTCGTGCTGACCCTGTGGTTCCCGCAGAAGCATCGCGCCGCGATGATCGGCTGGTTCATGATCGCGAGCGCGGTGGCGAACGCCGTCGGCGCGGCGATCGGCGGCGCGCTGCTCGACCTCGACGGCTTGCTCGGCTTCAAGGGCTGGCAGTGGGTGTTCGTCAGCACCGGCATCCCGGCGCTGCTCCTTTCGGTGATCGTGCTGTTCGTCCTGCCGGAGGGGCCGGAGAAGGCGCCCTGGCTCGACCGCGCCGGCCGCGACTGGCTCAGCCGGACCTTGCAGCACGAGCGCGAGACCGGCGGCAAGGTCGAGCACGGCAATCCGTTCGCGGCTTTGCTCGATCGCCGGGTCTGGATGCTCGCCAGCGTCTACGTCGCGTTCCCGCTCGGCGCCTACGGCCTGAGCTACTGGCTGCCGACGGTGGTGCGGAGCTTCGGCGTCACCAACACCGTGAACGGCTTCATCAACATCATCCCCTGGGTCGTCACCGGATTCGCGCTCTGGTGGGTGCCGCGCCATTCCTCGCGGACGGGCGAGCAGACCTGGCACGTGGTCGGGCCTGGTCTCGTTGCCGCCGCGGCGCTCGCCCTCAGCGTGGTCGTGCCCGGCTCGACCTTGAAGTTCGCCTGCCTGTGCGTGGCCGCGGCCGGCATCTTCTCGGCCCAACCGGTGTTCTGGTCGCTGCCGCCGACCTTCCTCAAGGGAGCCTCGGCGGCGGCCGGCATCGCGGCGATCAACTCGGTCGGCAATCTCGGCGGCTTCATCGCGCAGAACGCGGTGCCGATGATCCGCGACCGGAGCGGCAGCGACCTCGTGCCGATGATCTTCCTTTCCGCCTGCCTCGTGGTCGGCTCCTGCCTGGTCTTCGTCGTGCTCGGCGCCCTGCGGCGCGATGCCGGACGTCGGGCCGCGGATCAGACGGCGGCGAGTGCCGCCGCGCCCGCCGCAAGCAACCAGAGCAGGCCGCAGGCGGTGCGGTAGAGCGCAAGCGCTCTCTCGACGTCGGCCGGTGCCGCCGCGGCGCGCCCATCGCCCATCCAGGCGTCGTCCACCGCGACGCCGGCGTAGACCCGCGGACCGGCGAGCCGCAGGCCGAGCGCGCCGGCCATCGCCGCCTCCGGCCAGCCGGCATTCGGCGAGCGGTGGCGCCTCGCGTCACGGCGGACCGCCCGCCAGGCGCCGGCTGCGGAGGCGTCCCGATGCATGGCCGCCGCAGCCGCGATCAGCAGGGCGGTGAGCCGCGAG
The DNA here is from genome assembly GCA_964658355.1 of Beijerinckiaceae bacterium. Lineage (GTDB taxonomy): Bacteria > Pseudomonadota > Alphaproteobacteria > Rhizobiales > Beijerinckiaceae > Methylobacterium. The sequence goes on along the minus strand of CAZZZJ010000095.1, from coordinate 5,576 downwards.
GCCGGCAGGTTCACGAGGTCGTCGAGCCGGGCCGAGGCCCAGCCGAACGCCTCGTGGCGCGCCGTGCGATGGCCGATCATGCTGTCGGCCGTGTTGATCGCCTTGTAGAGCGCGCCGCCCGGCAGGCCGCCGATGCCGATCCAGAAGGCCGGCGCGACGATCCCATCGGAGAAGTTCTCCGACAGGCTCTCGATGGCGGCGCGGCAGATCCCTGCTTCGTCCAGGGTCTCCGGGTCGCGCCCGACGATCATCGACACTGCGTGCCGTCCACCGGGCAGGCCCTCGGTGCGAAGCCCGATCGCGACGCGGGCGACGTGCTGGGACAGGCTGCGCTGGGCCGGCAGGCTGGCGCAGAGGAGGGCGAGCACCGCGATCGCCGGAAGCGTCCCGCTGAGCCCTGCCGCCACCGTCAGGGCGGAGGCGACGGCGCCGACACAGGCGATGAGGATGCAGAGGGCGACAATCCCGCCGAGCCGCCGCTCGGTCGCGCCGCCGCGGTTCATCGCCCGGTCCAGGGCGGCGATCAGCCGGCCGATCCAGGTGACAGGGTGGCCGAGCGCGCTGTAGAGCGCGTCCGGGTAGCCGAAGGCCGCCTCGATCGCGAGGGCGAGGGTGAGGATGGCGAGCGTATCGGGCGGATGAGCGAGCGCGGTGGACATTCTGTCTGGGTCGGCGATGGGTCCGAGGCGGAGGCGATCGTCCATGGCGGCGACCTCGATGCCGCGCGGACGATGTTTCCCGAGGCGCCTGAGCCGTGGATCGATCTCTCCACCGGGATCAATCCGGTCCCGTATCCCTGCATGGACCGCGACGCCAGCCTGTTGCGCCGTCTGCCCTCCGCCGCCGACCATGCGGCGCTCCGCCTAGCCGCGGGGCGGGCCTATCGCGCGGATCCCGCCTGCATCGTGCCGGCGCCGGGCACGCAGATCCTGATCGAAACCATTCCGCGCCTGATCCGTCCAAGCCGGGTCGCCGTTCTCGGGCCGACCTATGCCGAGCACGCGGCCGCCTGGGGGCGGGCCGGGCACGCAGTCTCGACGGTGCCCAACTTCGGCGCGGTCGGCGGTTCGCAGGTCGTCGTCGTGGTCAATCCGAACAACCCCGACGGGCGGACCTGGCCGGCCTCGACCCTGCTCGCGGCAGCCGACGAACTGTCCGCCCGCGGCGGCCTCTTGCTCGTCGACGAGGCCTTCGCGGACTTCGAGACCATCGAGAGTCTGTGCCCGCGGTTGCGCCCCGGGGTCGTCGTGCTGCGCTCCTTCGGCAAGACCTACGGGCTCGCAGGTCTCAGGCTGGGCTTCGCCTTGGCGATACCGGACATCGCGCGCGGGATCGCGTCGGCGCTCGGGCCCTGGGCAGTCGCAGGGCCGGCTTTGGCGATCGGCCGGGCTGCCCTCGACGACGCGGAGTGGCGGATCGCGGCCGCCGCGGCACGTCGCGCCGACGCGGAACGGCTCGACCGGATGATCGTCCGGGCGGGCGGTGCGCCGGTCGGAGGCACCGTGTTGTTCCGCACGGCCGACTTTCCCGATGCACCGGGCCAGTTCCGGCGCCTCGGCGAGGCCGGCATCCATGTCCGACGCTTTGCCGAGATGCCCGCTCGCCTGCGCTTCGGTCTGCCCGCGGACAAGCAGGCCTGGTGCCGCCTGTCGCGGATCCTCAGGTGATCGCCGGGCGCCGGTCCAGCACCGCGACGAGCAGGGCCGCGACGGCGAAGGCGATGCCGACGGCGCAGATTCCGGGCCATCCGGCCAGCAGGAAGGCCTGCGAACCCGCATAGGCGCCGATCGCGCCGAAGACGAACATCGCCGTGAACAGCACCGTGTTGATCCGCCCGCGTGCGCCGGGGACGAGGGCGTAGGCGCGGGTCTGGTTGGCGATCAGCGCCCCGTTCATGCCGATGTCGATCAGGAGTACGCCTGCCGCCACGGCGACCAGGGACCAGCTGCCGCCGGCCCAGAGGACCGCAAACGCCGCGACGACGAGCAGGCTCCCGCCGACCACCACGGGCCGCGCCCCGCGCAGGTCCGTGAAGCGGCCCGAGATCGGGGCGACCAATGCCCCGCAGACGCCGATCACGCCGAACAGTCCGGCGCCGGCGGCCGTGAGGTTGAAGGGCTCTGCCTCGACCAGGAGCGCGAGCGTGACCCAGAAGGCGTTGAACGCCGCAAACAGCAGCGCCTGCGACAGGCTTGCGTTGCGCAGCACCGGCTGGGTCTTCGCCAGGTGCAGGATCGACAGCATCAGCGCCCCGTAGCGCAGGCGCTTCGGCGCGGTGCGCGGCAGGGTCGCCGCGGCGATCGCCGCCATGCCGAGGGAGACGAGGGCGGCGGCGAAGAACACCGCCCGCCAGCCGAGATGGGCGCCGACGAAACCGCTCACGGTCCGCGCGAGCAGGATGCCGGAGAGAAGGCCGGTCATCACCTGGCCGACGATGCGCCCGCGCGTCGCATCCGGCGCGAGTTCGGCGGCGAAGGGCACGGCCTGCTGGGCGGCCGACGACAGGAATCCGATCAGCAGGCTCGCGAGCCCTAGCACCGGCAGGTTCGGGCTGAGCGCGGCCGCAATGAGGACGAGGCTCAGCGCCAGGAGTTGCGCGATGATCAGATGGCGCCGCGGCCAGGCATCGCCCAGCGGCACGAGACCGACGATGCCGAGCCCGTAGCCGACGAGGCAGGCGGTCGGTACCCAGAGGGCGGCGCGCGGTCCGAAATCGGCCACGAGCAGCCCGAGCAGAGGCTGGTTGTAGTAGATGTTGGCGACCGCACCGCCGGCGATCA
>CAZZZJ010000095.1:0-2696 GCA_964658355.1 Beijerinckiaceae bacterium | reverse complement strand
CGGGTGGATTTCGAGAAGCAGATCCTCGGGCTTCCGTTCACCATCGGGTCCGTCGAGATCCAGCGTGCGCGCGATCCTGAGCGCGCCCGGCGGGCGGCCGAACTGAAATTCGCGCGTCAGTACGGCCTGGGCGACTGGCGTGAGCGCGCCGACAGCGCCGTCGTGGCCCAGGCCGGCGACGAGAGACGCTGAAGCGGGCTCATCTCGGACATTCGGGCCTCTGGCCCCGGACGTCGTCACGCCGTAAACGGTGTGGCCGACGGCTTCGCCGTACGGGACCACCGGCGCCTCCGCGGCGGCCGGTTTCGAGTCTAGGCGCGGACGGCGATCCATGGCGGCGATCTCTTTCTTCGGCGATCTGCTTCAGACCATCAGCGAGCGCGGTCGCGATCTCATCGCCTTCGGCCGTGGCGACCTTGCCGCGCGGGCCAACGCCGTCGAACTGGTCAAGCTCTGCGACGACCTGATCTCGCGCCGCGGCGAAGCGTCCGGCGTTGCCCTCGCGCGGTTGATCCTCGACCGCTACGCGAGCCTCGGCACGGACGAGCGCTACGCCTTCCTGAGGCTTATCGCCGTCGAATTCGATGCGGATCATGCCGCCGTCGACGCGGCGATCCTCGCCTATCGTGCAGACCCGACCCGGGCTCGTCTCGGGCACCTGCACGAGGCGGCTGAACCGCGCTCGCAGGAGTTGATCCGTCGCCTGAACCTCGCCCGCGACGGTACGCTGAGCCTCGTCAGGATGCGCGAGGACCTGTTCGACCTGCGCCGCATCCTCCGCGACGAGGGCGAGCCCAAGTTGATCGATGCAGCCGACAGCCTCGATTCGGATTTCGAGCACCTGTTCGCCTCGTGGTTCAACCGTGGCTTCCTTGTGCTGCGCCACATCGACTGGACGACCCCGGCCCACATCCTCGAGAAGATCATCCGCTACGAGGCGGTCCACGAGATCGCCGGCTGGGACGACCTGCGCCGCCGGATCGAGCCGGTGGACCGGCGCTGCTTCGCGTTCTTCCATCCGGCGCTGGTCGACGAACCGCTGATCTTCGTGGAGGTCGCGTTGACGAGTGCGATCGCGCCGGCGATCGCACCGATCCTGTCGCAGGAGCGCGATCCGCTTCCTCTGAAATCCGCGACGACCGCGATCTTCTACTCGATCTCGAACTGCCAGAAGGGCCTGGCCGGCGTCACCTTCGGCAACTTCCTCATCAAGCAGGTCGTCGAAGACCTCGCCCGCGAGATCCCGACACTGAAGACCTTCGTGACGCTCTCGCCGGTGCCGGGCTTCTCGCGCTGGCTCGACCGCGAGCGCCGGGCGGATGCGCCGCAGGGGCTCACCCGCGAGGATATCGAGGCCTTGCGCCAGCTCGACGAACCGGATTGGACGTCCGACAAGGTGAAGGCCGACGCCGTCCGCAAGGCGCTTCTGCCCGCGGCCGCAGCCTACTTCCTGCGTGCCAAGAACGAGCGCGGCCGCCCGCTCGACCCGGTGGCGCGCTTCCATCTCGGCAACGGCGCACGGCTCGAACGGATCAACTTTCTCGGGGACGTGTCTGGCAAGGGCCTGAAGCAATCCTACGGGCTGATGGTCAACTACCTCTATGACCTCTCGGCGATCGAGAAGAACCACGAGACCTATGCCAACCTCGGTACGGTTTCCGCCTCCGGTGCAGTTTCCCGCGAGTTGCGTTCCAACCTCCCGCCGCCGCGCGCCGTGGCGCTCGCAGAGGCCTGAGCGGGCCACCTACGATCATCCGTTCTGCTAGGCGTTGTGTCATGACGAATCATCTCTTCGACCTGATCCGCGAGACCTTGCCCGCGGACCCGGCGTCTCGCACCTTCATCGAGACGCCGGACGGGCGCCGGTACAGCTACGCCGACATGCTGGCCCGCAGCGGCGCCTACGCGAACGCGCTGATATCCGCGGGCGTCCGACCCGGCGACCGGGTCGCGGTGCAGGTCGAGAAGAGCGCCGAGGTGGTGTTCCTGTATCTCGGCACCGTGCGGGCCGGGGCCGTGTTTCTGCCGCTCAACACCGCCTACACCGCCAACGAGGTCGCTTACTTTCTCGGCGACGCCGAGCCCGCCGTGTTCGTCTGCGATCCGGCCAAGCGCGAGGCGCTGGCGCCGGTGGCCGAGAAGGCCGGGACGCGCCGCGTGCTGACCCTCGACGCCGCGGGACGCGGCGACGTCGCCGAGGCCGCGGACGCGCAAGGCTCCGCTTTCGAGGACGTGCGGCGCGGGCCCGAGGACCTCGCCGCGATCCTCTACACATCCGGAACCACCGGACGCTCCAAGGGCGCGATGCTCAGCCACGACAACCTCGCCTCGAACGCGCGCACGCTGGTCGAGGCTTGGCGCTTTACCGCCGACGATGTGCTGATCCATGCCCTGCCGGTTTTCCACACCCACGGCCTGTTCGTGGCGATCAACACCGTTCTGGCGTCCGGCGGCGGCATGCTGTTCCTGCCGCGCCTCGACGCCGGCTTGATCCTGAAGCTGATGCCCCGGGCGACCAGCATGATGGGCGTGCCGACCTTCTACACCCGCCTCCTCAAGGATCCCGGCCTGACGCGGGACGCCACCGCGCATATGCGGCTGTTCACGTCGGGCTCCGCGCCGCTGCTCTCCGAGACGCATGCCGAATGGCAGGCCCGCACCGGCCACGCCATCCTCGAGCGCTACGGCATGACCGA
>CAZZZJ010000094.1:0-9553 GCA_964658355.1 Beijerinckiaceae bacterium | reverse complement strand
ATGTAGAGGACGCTGCGGCGGAGGCGAAGATCGGACATTCGGCTGGGACCCCGGAGAATTTCGGGCGACCCTACCGCAACGCACTCGCCATACCAGGGGTGCGGCCACGCAAACCCGGAAAATCCGCCGCGTTCGAAACCGTCGCCGCCGTGCCCAATGCGCAACGGGCGGGCCCCGCTTTGGTCACCTTCGACGGCCATGGGCGGGGAAACGACGTCGATCGAAGGTGAAAGACCATGCTGCGACACGCTCTGTTCGGACTGCTGCTGGCCACGGGCCTCGCCCTGCCTGTGACGGCTTCGGCCGCCAGCAACACCGTGGTCGGCGTCGGATCGGGCGCGGTCGCGGGCGCCCTCGTCGGCGGTCCGATCGGGGCGGTCGCGGGCGCGGTGATCGGAGGCGTCGTCGGTTCCTCGACGGAGAGGGCGCGGCGCCCGCGCATGCGCCGCGCCCGCCTCGTCCGGCATCGGCGCGCGGACGCTTCGGCCCGACGGGCCGTGCAGCGCCGGGTCGAGGCGACGCCGCCGGCCGATGCGCCCCGCGCCGGCACCGCGACCGCGCCGACCACGTGGCGGGATCCGCGCTGAGGCGGACAGGTCAGCCGCCGTCCGCGGCGAAGGTCCGCCGGGCGAGACCCGGATAGGCCAGGGCCTGCCCGATGCCCCGCGCGCCGAGGAAGCCGAGGAAGGCCAGCCACAGGCCGGCATTGCCGAGCTCCAGCCCCTGGACGAGCACGAGCGCGGCGCAATAGGCGGCGAGCGCGGCGAGCATCAGGTTGCGCATCGCCCGCGTCCAGGTCGCGCCGATGTAGATGCCGTCGTAGGCGAAGGGCAGCGCGGCGACGAAGGGCGCGGCGGCGGCCAACGGCAGGTAGCGTCGCGCGACCGCGCGCACCGGTTCGCTCGTGGTGACGAAGTCGATGAAGGCGTGGCCGCCGACCAGCGCCAGCAGGCTGACGCCGAGACCGAAGCCGAGGCACCAGCCGAGCGACAGCGCCGAGGCCTTGCGGAACCCGCCGGCATCGCGCCCGCCGACCGCCTGCCCGCACAGGGCCTCGGCCGCGGTGGCGAAGCCGTCGAGGAAGAACCCGCCGATCAGAAAGAGATTCCACAGGACCGCGTTGGCCGCGAGGACCGCGTCGCCCTGGCGTGCGCCGAGGGCGGAGAACAGCACGATGCCGGCGACCAGCGCCAGCGTGCGCACGATCACGTCGCCGTTGACCGCGAGGGTTCGGCGGAGAGCCGCCGGGTCGCGGATCTCGGCCCACGGCACCCGCCAGGGCTTCGAGCCGAGGCGCACCAGGATCGCGAGGCCGAGCGCGAGGCCGGCGCCCTCCGCGATCACGGTGGCGAGGGCGGCGCCGGACAGGCTGAGGTCGAGGCCGAGCACCAGCAGGAGCGTCAGGCCGATGTTCACCGCGTTGATCGCCACCTGCAGGAGCAGGCCGAGATCGGTGCGCCCGCGCCCGAGCACCGAGCCCAGCACGGCGTAGTTCGCGAGCGCGAACGGCGCCGAGAGGATGCGGATGTGAAGGTAGGTCGACAGCCCGACGATCACCGCGGGGCTCGCGCCGCTGATCCGGAAAGCCGCCGCCGCGATCGGCCCCTGCAGGACGACCAGGCCGATCCCGGCGAGCAGACCGGCGGCGAGGGCGCGCGCCAGCGTCCGGTCGACCTCGGCGCCGTCGCGGGCGCCGACCGCCTGCGCGGTCAGGCCGGCGGTCGCCATCCGAAGCGCGCCGAACGACCAGAACAGCGCATCGAAGATCACCGCCCCGAGGGCGATCGCCCCGAGCAGGGCGGCATCGCCCAGCCGCCCGATCACCGTGGCGCCGACGAAGCCCAGCATCGGCGTCGTGACGTTGGCGATCGTCATCGGCAGGGCGAGCGCGAGGACGCGCCGGCCGGTGATGGGCTGGGGTGAGATCGAGGGCGTCACGGGATCGCGCGCGGCGGAGTCGCCACGAGGAACGGAGCGGCGCGCGTGATCGGACTCAGCTTTCCTTCGACGCCTGATGCAGGTGCCAACGCAAAGCCGCGTAGCCGATCGCAACGATCAGGACCGGAAGAGCGACGTTGGCGAAGATCCAAAGTTCCATCACCGGAGCGTCCCGAGCGCCTTTCGAGCCATGACATGGAGGATCACGGCCGTCAGGAGCCACACTATAGCGCTCACGGCGTAGAATGCACCATCGCGCTGCAGCGGCGGCGCCCCCAAACCGTAGAGCCCCGCCGCCACAGGCCCGAGGATTCCGACGGTCACGCAGGCCGTCGACGCGCGATCGAACGCGTTGGCCAGCAGCTTCGCACGCTCGTTCGCGACGGTGATCCGCTTTTTCTCGTCGTCGGGCGAGCCGACCGCAGGCGCGTTCACCTACCGCGAGACCGCGAACAGCCGCGAGATGAACCACAGGGGCACCACCACCACGGCGCCGGCCAGGATCCAGCCGCCGAAATCGTGGAAGGTGGCGAGCCCGAGATCGATCAGCGCGCGGGCCGAATCGTACACCTGCCAGAACAGGCGCGCCGGCGTCAGCCCGAGCATCGCCATGAAGGCGCCGACCAGGACCGAGAGGAACAGCAGCCGCAGGAACACGCCGGCCGGCGAGCCGCCGAGGAAACGGCGGAGCGCCGAAGAGCGATAGCCCGGAGCCGGCCCCTGGTAGGGCGCTCCCTGGGTGGTCGAGCCCGGATAGTTCGAACCCTGGTAATTCGAACCCTGGCGGCGGGGGTCGTGCTCGACGATCATCGACATTCCTCGAAGGATAGACGCCTTCCAACCGTCCGAAGCCGGCGGAACCGTGACGGATGCACCACACCGGCAGCGAAACCGGACCGCGGTTCGGGCGTTAGGCGGTTTCGTCGGCCGGGACGAGATGGCAATGCGGCGTCCGCACGCCAAGATGGCTCCGGGATTCGCGAGCGCCCTTCGACCTCGCGCCGCGCAGCCCCAAAAGACGAGACGAAACGCCCCATGATCGACCACGCCCTGTTCGAACCGGCGACGATCGATCCGGAAACCAGGCGGCTCAACGCCGAGATCGTCGCGGCGCATGCGGCGCAGGCCGACCCTTGGTCGCTGCCGATCGCCGAAGTGCGCGCCCGTCGCCGCGCCGGCACGCCGGCCTCCCCGGCGATGCCGCGGAGCGCCCGCGCCGAGATCCTGACGATCGACGGCCCCGAAGGCCCGCTCGACCTTCGCGTGATCCGCCCGAAGGCCGGCGTGCGCTTGCGCGGCGCCTACCTGCACATCCATCGCGGCGGCTGGGTCTGGGGCTCGGCCGACGAGCAGGACCCGTGGCTCGAGCGGATCGCCGACACCTGCGGCTTCGTCTGCCTCTCGGTCGAGTACCGCCTCGCCCCCGAGCATCCCTATCCGGCCGCCCTCCTCGACTGCGAGGCGGCGGCCCTCTGGCTCGCCGGCCCCGGCAAGGCCGAGTTCGGCGTCTCGGCCCTGACCATCGGCGGCGAGTCGGTCGGCGCGCATCTCGCGGTGATGGTGCTGCTGCGCCTGCGCGACAAGCACAACCTGCCCCGCGCCTTCCGCGGCGCGAATCTCAACGCCGGGTTCTTCGACCTCGGGCTGACCCCGTCGGTGCGCAACTGGGGCGACGAGCGCCTCGTCTGCAACACCACCGACCTCACGGCCTTCGCCGACGGTTACGTCCGCGACGGCATCGACCGGCGCCGCCCGGACGTCTCGCCGATCTACGCCGACCTGAAGGGCCTGCCGCCGGCCCTCTTCACCGTCGGCACCTGCGATCCGCTCCTCGACGACACCCTCTACATGTCGGGCCGCTGGGCCGCCGCCGGTAATGGCGGCCACACGGCGATCTATCCGGGCGGATGCCACGTCTTCATCCGCTATCCCGGCGCGATGTCGGAGCGGGCCTTGGAGCTGATCGACCGGTTCCTGATGGCGCTCGCCTGAGCCGGCGCGCCGCCGCCGATCCGGGCGCATTGCCGCCGGCCTTCGCCGCCTGGTTCGCCGCGCGCGGCTGGGCGCCGCGGCCGCACCAGCTCGACCTGCTGCGGATCGCCGGCGCGGGGCGCTCGGCCCTCCTCGTCGCGCCGACCGGCGCCGGCAAGACGCTGGCCGGCTTCCTGCCGAGCCTCGTCGCCCTGTCGCAGAGCCGGGCGAAGCCGTCCGAACGCAGGCTCCACACGCTCTACATCTCGCCGCTGAAGGCGCTGGCCGTCGACATCGCGCGCAACCTCGACGCGCCGGTCGCGGGCATCGGCCTGTCGGTGCGGATCGAGACCCGGACCGGCGACACCCCGGCGCACAAGCGCACCCGCCAGATCGAGCGGCCGCCGGACATCCTGCTCACCACCCCGGAACAGCTTGCCCTCCTCATCGCCCACCGCGAGGCGGCGGAGTTCTTTTCCCAGTTGCGCTGCGTCGTGCTCGACGAGCTGCACGCGCTGGTCACCTCCAAGCGCGGCGACCTGCTGTCGCTCGCGCTCGCCCGTCTCCACCGCCTCAGCCCCGGCCTCGCCGCGATCGGGCTGTCGGCGACGGTGCGCGAGCCGGACGAGTTGCGGAAGTATCTCGTGCCGCAGAACGCGCTGATCCCTCCCCTCACAGAGCGGGAAAAGAAAGATCCGCCCATGGCCGACCTCGTGGTCGTCCGGGGCGGCGCGGCGCCGAACCTGCACCTCCTCGAGATCGGCAAGACCCTGCCGCTCGCCGGGCACACGGCTTGGCATTCGATGCCGGCGATCTACGACCTGATCCGGGCGCACCGCACGGTTCTGGTCTTCGTCAACACCCGGCTGCAGGCGGAATACACCTTCCAGGAGCTGTGGCGACTCAACGACGACGTGCTGCCGATCGCCCTCCACCACGGCTCGCTCGATGCCACCCAGCGCCGGCGGGTCGAGGCGGCGATGGCGGCGGGCTCGCTCCGGGCGATCGTCTGCACCGCGACGCTGGACCTCGGCATCGACTGGGGCGACGTCGACCTGGTGATCAACGTCGGCGCGCCGAAGGGCGCGAGCCGGATCATGCAGCGGATCGGCCGGGCCAACCACCGCATGGACGAGCCGTCGAAGGCCTACCTCGTCCCCGGCAACCGCTTCGAGATCCTCGAATGCCGCGCGGCGCTCGATGCGGTCGAGGAGGCGGCGCAGGACACGCCCGACGCCCGCCTCGGGGCGCCGGACGTGCTCGCCCAGCACGTGCTCGGCATGGCCTGCGCCGACGCCTTCGACCCGGTGGCGCTCTACGACGAGGTGATCTCGGCAGCCCCCTACGCGACCCTGTCCTGGGAGGATTTCGAACAGGTCGTCGACTACGTCGCCACCGGCGGCTACGCGCTGCGCGCCTACGAGCGCTTCGCCAAGATCCTGCGCGGGCCGGACGGCCTGTGGCGGGTGCGCGACGCGCGCGTCGCCCAGCAGTACCGGATGAACGTCGGCACCATCGTCGAGGCGGCGAAGGTCAAGGTGCGGCTCGCCCGGGCGCTCCGCGGCAAGCCCGGCACGGTCCTGCCCAGGACCGGCCGGGTCCTCGGCGAGATCGAGGAGGATTTCGCCGACACCCTGACGCCGGGCGACACGTTCCTGTTCGCCGGCGAGGTCCTGCAGTTCGAGGGGCTCGCCGAGGACGAGGCGATGGCGACGCGGGCTGGCCCCGGCACCGATCCGGCGATTCCGTCCTATGCCGGCTCGAAGTTCCCGCTCTCGACCTATCTCGCCGCCCGCGTGCGAGCGATCATCGCCGACCCGTTCGCGTGGGACCGGCTGCCGCGGCAGGTCGCCGACTACCTGCTGCTCCAGCGCAGCCGCTCGCTGCTGCCGGGCGAGCGCGACCTCCTGGTCGAGACCTTCCCGCGGGCGGGGCGTCACTACCTGACGGCGTTCCCGTTCGAGGGCCGACTGGCGCACCAGACGCTGGGCATGCTGCTGACCCGGCGGCTGGAGCGCGCCCGCCTGCGCCCGCTGGGCTTCGCCGCCAACGATTACGGCATCGCGATCTTCATGACCCGCGACCTCTCCGAGCGGATCGCCCTGGAACCGGGCTTCCTCGCGGACCTGTTCGCGCAGGACATGCTCGGCGACGACCTCGAAGCCTGGCTCGACGAATCGTCGATGATGAAGCGCACCTTCCGCCAGTGCGCGGTGATCGCCGGGCTGATCGAGCGTCGCCATCCCGGGATGAAAAAGACCGGCCGGCAGGTGACGATCTCCACCGACCTGATCTACGACGTGCTGCGCAAGCACCAGCCCGACCACCTGCTGATGCGCGCCGCGCGCCAGGATGCGGCAACCGGACTCCTCGACGTGAGGCGGCTCGGCATGATGTTGGAGCGCATCCAGGGGCGAATCACCCACAAGGCCCTCGACCGCGTCTCGCCGCTCTCGGTCTCCGTGATGCTGGAGATCGGACGGGAACGGGTCTACGGCGAGGGCGCCGACGAGATCCTGGCCGAGGCCGAGGCCCAGCTTCTCGAAGAGGCGCTGGGGTGACGCCGCCCTTCCCCACCGACGAGGACACCATCTTGGCGCTCGGCCTGAGACTCGAGAAGACTCAGAAATCCCCCGACCTGACGCTGGCCGGCGAGACCCTCACCCTCGACCTGTGCGGCGGCCTCTGGCTGGCCGACCATCGCACCCTGGTCGTCTCCGACCTCCACCTGGAGAAGGGCTCGGCCTACGCCGCGCGCACCGGCCAGTTCCTGCCGCCTTACGACACCCGCGAGACGCTGGCTTGCCTGCACGAGGCGGTGGCGCGCTTCGACCCGGCCCGCATCGTGGCGTTGGGCGACAGCTTCCACGATGCCCGCGGGCCCGAACGGATGGAGCCCGGCGACCGGGCGATGGTCGCGGCGCTGCAGCAGGGCCGCGACTGGGTCTGGATCGCCGGCAACCACGACGTGGCGGTGCGCGAGGGCGTCGGCGGGCGCTACGCCGAGGTCCTGACTCTGGGCGGCCTGACGCTGCGGCACGAGCCGACGCCGGGCGCGGCTCCGGGCGAGATCGCCGGCCATCTCCATCCCTGCGGCAAGGTCGCGATGCGCGGCCGTGCGGTCCGCCGCCGCTGCTTCGTCACCGACGGCACCCGCCTCGTGATGCCGGCCTTCGGCGCCTATGCCGGCGGGCTGAACGTCCGCGATGCGGCGTTCGAACCGCTCTTCGCGAAGGATTTCACGGCGCACCTGCTGGGCGATGGGCGGGTGTTCTCCATCGGGCGGGGGATGCTGGCGAAGGATTGAGCGGCTTTCGTTCGCGCGCGGGCGGCACCTTCGGGCGTGGACGAACGGAACGCCGCGCCATATGCTTCCGCTATGTCCGTCGAGGTCGTTTATCTGCTGCGCAAGGACGAGCCCGGCTTCCGGGACCTCGATCTCGTCGTGCTGCTCGAGCCGGCGATCTCGCATGACGGCGACACGATCCCGGCAGGCCGCGCGGGAACCGTCGTCGGCGTCTGGACCGACAGCCCGGATTGCATCGTCGAGTTCTCGGAACCGGACGGCGCGCTGGCCACCGTGCCGGCATCAATCCTGACGCACGCGACGCCGACCACGATTCGATGAATGGATCGTCGCTCCCGGAAAACCTCGCCATTCCGGGCGACAAGATCGCCAAGTACCTTCTCAATCCCGATCATCCGCAAGGTGGGTCGAAGGCACGCTTCTTTCTCGCTTTCGGGTTCAGCCGAGAGCGGACGAGCGAGTTTGCGGATGCGTTGTTCCTGCAGGCCCTCCGCGCGTCTGTTCGGAAGGTCACGCCGACCTCGCACGATCGGCGCGTGATCGCCTGCATCGGTCCGCTCGCGACGCCATCGGGTCGCGAACCCTGGATCCGCACCGTGTGGCTGATCGAACGCGACGAGGTCGGGCGCCTCGTCACGGCCCACCCCGATCGACTTCGCAGCGCCTGAAGCATAGGTCGCCGCACGTCGGACGCGCCCCGCGTCACGAACACCCGTGCCCATCCCCCTCATGCTCGGGCAAGGTCAACCCGAAATGCGAGACCAGGTCGGCCACCTGCCCCGGGCTGAGCTGGCGCGGGTTGAGGTTGCGCAGCAGCAGATAGAGCTTGGCCGTCTCCTCCAGCTCCTCCGTGGCGAAGACCGCGGCCTCCAGGCTCTCGCCGGCGACGACCGGGCCGTGGTTGGCCAGCAGCACCGAGGCATACTGTCCCGCCAAGCCCCGGATCGCGTCGGCCACCGCCGGGTCGCCGGGGCGGTAGTAAGGGACGAGCGCCGTGCCGCCGGTGCGCATCAGGTAATACGGCGTCAGCGGCGGCAGCACCGCCTTCGGGTCGATCTCGGGCAGCATCGACACCGCGACCGCGTGCGTCGAGTGCAGGTGGACGATGGCGCGGGCCTCCGCGCGGCTCTCGTAGAGCGCGGTGTGGAGCGGGATCTCCTTGGTCGGCTTGTCGCCGGAGATCACGCGGCCCGCTGCGTCGAGGCGCGAGATCCGGGCCGGGTCGAGGAACCCGAGGGAGGCGTTGGTCGGCGTCACCAGCCAGCCGCCGTCGGGAAGGCGCAACGAGATGTTGCCCGAGGAGCCCGGCGTCAGCCCGCGCTCGAACAGCGAGCGCCCGTAGCGGCAGATGTCCTCGCGCAGCGTCGATTCGTTCATCGGGCCTGCCTCATGCGGTCGCGCCGTCCACCAGTTCGAAGCCGAGATCGATCGTCTCCGCAGGTCCGCCCGCCGCGAGGCGGTCCGCGGCGAGTTCGCCGATCCGCAGCCGAGGCGTGCGGATGGTCGAGAGCGGCTGCGGCATCGCGGCGGTGATGTCGAGGCCGTTGTAGCCGAACAGCGCGAGGCGATGCGGGATCGACCAGCCGCGCGCCAGGCAGCAGAAGTAGCCGCCGAGCGCCATGTCGTCGTTGGAGAAATAGACCGCGTCGAGATCGGGCATGCGGTGGAGCAGGCGGTCGAGCGCGGCCCGGCCCGCCGCCGCCGAGGACGGTTCGGCCACGATCTCGCGGTCGACCAGCCCGTGTCCCGCCGCGTTGAGGGCGGCCTCGAACCCGGCGAGCCGCTTGGCGGCGCGGAGGTCGCGATCGATGTCGTGGCCGACATAGCCGATGCGGCGATAGCCGCGCGCCAGCAGGTGTGCGGCGCTGGCCTCGCCGACCGCCCGGTTCGAGAACCCGACCACGATGTCGAGGCCCGGGCCGTCGGTGTCGATCATCTCGACGATGCGGATTCCGGCGGCCTTCAGGCGCGCCACGGTGCCGGGATTGTGCTCCAATCCGGTGACCACGAGTCCGGCGGGACGCCACGACAGCAGAGCCCCGACCAGCGCCTCCTCGCGATCCTGATCGTAGTCCGAGACCCCGATCACGCTCTGGAAGCCGGAGCGGTCGAGGGCGCCGGTCAGCCCGCGGAGCAGATCGGGGAAGACGATGTTGGCCAGCGACGGAATCACGATGCCGACGAGCTGCGACCCGGCGGAAGCCGCGTTGCCGGCGAGCGAACCGGCGAGCCGGTTCGGGACGTAGCCGAGCTTGGCCACGGCGTCCGACACGCGGTCGGCAGTGCGCTTCGAGAACGAGCCCTGGTTGCGCAGCACCCGCGAGACCGTGCTCTCGC
>CAZZZJ010000093.1:6308-9564 GCA_964658355.1 Beijerinckiaceae bacterium | reverse complement strand
CCGTCGAACGTCGCCTGCGACCAGCCGACGAGATCCATCTTGTTGATGGCGAGCACGACGCGGCGGATCCCGAGCATCGAGACCAACAGGGCGTGGCGCCGGGTCTGGCGGGTGAGGCCCTGGCGGGCGTCGACCAGGATGACGGCCACGTCCGCAGTCGAGGCGCCGGTCGCCATGTTGCGGGTATACTGCTCGTGGCCGGGGGTGTCGGCCACGATGAACGAGCGCTTGTCGGTGGAGAAGAAGCGGTAGGCGACGTCGATGGTGATGCCCTGCTCGCGCTCGGCCTGGAGGCCGTCGACGAGGAGGGCGAGGTCGACCTCCTGCCCCTGCGTGCCGTGCTTCTTCGAATCGCGCTGAAGCGCAGTGATCTGATCGTCGAAGATCTGCTTGGTGTCGTGCAGCAGCCGCCCGATCAGGGTCGACTTGCCATCGTCCACCGAGCCGCAGGCGATGAAGCGCAGGACTTCCTTGCTCTGATGCGCGGCGAGGAAGGATTCGTAGCCGAATTCCGCCGTCTCGAACGCGTCCTTTGGGGGATGGACCGTCATCAGAAGTAGCCTTCCTGCTTCTTGCGCTCCATGGCGCCGGCACCGTCCTTGTCGATCACCCGGCCCTGCCGCTCCGAGGTCCGGGCGGCCAGCGTCTCTCCGATGATCGCCGGCAGCGTGTCGGCCCCGCTCTCGACGGCGCCGGTGAGGGGATAGTCGCCGAGCGTCCGGAAGCGGACGCTGCGCAGCGTCGGCGTCTCGCCGGGCTCCAGGGGCAGGCGGTCGTCGTCCACCATGATCAGCTGGCCGTCGCGCTCGACCACCGGCCGAGGCTTGGCGAAGTACAGCGGCACGATCGGGATCCGCTCCTGCTCAATGTAGAGCCAGATATCGAGCTCGGTCCAATTGGAGAGCGGGAAGATCCGCAAGGACTCGCCGCGCTTCTTGCGCAGATTGTACAGGTGCCAGGGCTCGGCGCGCTGGCGCTTCGGATCCCAGCGGTGCTGCGCCGTGCGCAGCGAGACGATGCGCTCCTTGGCGCGCGAGGCCTCCTCGTCGCGCCGCGCCCCACCGAAGGCCGCATCGAACTTGTGCTTGTCAAGCGCCTGCCGCAGGGCCTGCGTCTTCATCACGTCGGTGTGGACTTCCGAGCCGTGGCTGATCGGGCCGACCCCACGGGCGAGGCCGTCCTGGTTGGTGTGCACGATCAGGTCGAGGCCGAGCTCCTTCGCACGGGCGTCGCGGAACGCGATCATCTCCCGGAACTTCCAGGTCGTGTCGATATGCATCAGCGGGAACGGCAGGCGCCCGGGCGCGAACGCCTTCAGCGCCAAGTGCAGCAGCACCGACGAGTCCTTGCCGATCGAGTAGAGCATCACCGGGTTGTCGGTCTCGGCGACCGTCTCCCGGAAGATGTGGATGCTCTCGGCTTCCAGCCGTTGCAGGTGCGTGAGGCGGGCGCCGGCGTGAGCCTGGATCGCGGGTGCGGCGCTCATCGGTCCATCTCCGGTCGGTGGGGTCGGGTCGTCTCGAACACGGTCGCTTCCTCGCCCCGGCGGACGGCAGATTCGGCGCTCGGCGCGTCCGAATTGTGGAGGTGCAAGCCGCATTCCTTCTTCGTTTCCTGTTCCCACCACCAGCGGCCGGCGCGCTCGGGCTCGCCGACACGGACGGCACGGGTGCAGGGGGCGCAGCCGATCGACGGGAAGCCGCGGTCGTGCAGTACGTTGTAGGGAACGTCGTTGTCGCGCACGAAGCGATCGACGTCCTCGCGCGTCCAATCGGCGAGCGGATTGAACTTGATCAGGTTGCGGCCAGCGTCGAACTCAGCGAGCGGCGTATCGGCGCGGTTGGCCGACTGCCCCGCGCGCAGGCCCGTGAGCCAGCCCGCGGCGCCGTCGAGCGCGCGGCCGAGCGGCTCGACCTTGCGGAAGCCGCAGCAGGCCTGCCGCGCGGCGACCGAGTGACGGAAGCCGTTGATGCCCGCCTCGCGCACGAACGCCTCTTCCGCCTCGCGCTCGGGTGCATAGCTGTTGATGCCGATCCCGTAAGCGGACTCGGTCTCGGCCCAGACGTCGTAGGTCTCCGGGTAGAGCCGCCCGGTATCGAGCGTGACGATATCGGTCCGGCCCGACTGAATGCTCTTGGCCATGGCGAGCGCGTGCGTCAGCACCTGATCCTCGATGCCGAGGCTCGTGGTGAAGACCAGACGACCGGGGATCGCCTTCTCGATCAGGGCGATACGGCGCCGAAGATCGAGAGGTCTCATATCGGCGGCGAGATCGCGCGCAGCCTGCGAGGTTGGGAAGGTCATCGCCTGTTCGTTCGTGAGACGGCTGGTATCGGAGCCACTGGTTGTTGCCTGAGATGTTCGCTATAACGAACGGTGTCAAGGCGCAGTCGAGGGTATGATCTCCTCTGCGTTGCAGCGCAGTCAGCCCGGGCAACAGGCCGCGATCGGGATCCGTTGCGCAAGAGTGGAAGTTCCTTCTCATGGGCGCCCTGCATGCGCCGCATGGCGGAACGACGTCGAGACGTGAGGTTGGCCTTGGATTCGATCGACCTGAAGATCTTGGCGCTGCTCCAGACGGATGCGACCCTGTCGATCGCCGCGATCGGCGAGCGGGTCGGGCTGTCGCAGACGCCGTGCTGGAAGCGCATCCAGCGCTTGGAGGCCGACGGGGTGATCGATCGGCGCGTCGCCGTGCTCGATCCGGTCAAGCTCGGGCTGGGTCTCACGGTGTTCGTCTCGATCGAGACGGCCGACCATTCCCGTGATTGGCTGGAGCGGTTCGCGGGGACGGTCTCGGCGATGCCGGAGGTGCTGGAATTCTACCGCATGGCCGGCGACGTCGATTACATGCTCCGCGTCGTCGTGGCCGACATGAGCGCCTACGACACGTTCTACAAGCGCCTGATCGCGACGTTGCCGCTGAAGAATGTTACCTCGCGCTTCGCCATGGAGAAGGTGAAGTCGACGACCGCCCTGCCTCTGCCGGCACCGCCCACGAACGGCCGGCAGATACAGGGATTGCCGCCCACGCTGATCGCCATCGGAGAATAAAATTCTTTTTCGCGGCGCAACAACGAGCGACTTCTTCTCCAAATCGAGCGTTCTGTAAAACGGACGTTTTCCCGTTGACAGGGGCTCTCCGCCCCACGACATGGTCTTTCGATGTCACGCCAAAGCCTCCTCCCCCGCACTGCGCCTTTCGGCGACAGCGAGCGGGCCAGCCTCGACGCCGTGCTCGGCAGCGCCACGGCGA
>CAZZZJ010000093.1:0-6208 GCA_964658355.1 Beijerinckiaceae bacterium | reverse complement strand
ATCGCCGCGACCTGGGGCGAAGGCGAGCCGCCGGCCCGCGCCACCCATGCCTACAATGCTCTGATGGCCGACGGCGCCCCGCGCCTCGAGGGCGTCGAATTCGCGGTTCTGGCACTCGGCGACACCTCCTACGTCGAGTTCTGCGCGATCGGGAAGGCGCTCGACGCGCGCTTCGAGGCGCTCGGCGGCAAGCGGGCGGCGGAGCGCGCCGACCTCGACCTCGATTTCGACAAGCCCGCCGCCGCCTGGATCAAGGACACCCTGAAGGCGCTGGCCCCGGCGCCCGCCGCCGCCGACAACGTCGTCGCCGTCGACTTCGCCCGCGCCGGCACGGCCGACGATGAGGATGCCGAGCCGAGCCGCGATCCGGTCGTGGTCGAGGTGGTCGAGCATGTGAACCTGAACTCCTCGCGCTCCGACAAGGAGACGATCCACCTCGCGCTGGCATTCGAGGATGCCGCGCCGGCCTACGAGCCCGGCGACTCGCTGGAGATCTACCCGGAGAACGACCCGGCGCTGGTGGAGGAGATCCTCAAGGCGACGGACCTGACCGGCGACGAGGCTCTGCGCCGATCCCTGCTCGCCGAGCGCGACATCACCACGCTGTCCGCCGCCACCGTCGAGCGTTTCGCCAAGGCGACCGGGCATGTGGAAGCCAAGCGCCTGATCGAGAGCGGCGAGGTCCGTGCCTGGATCGAGGGACGCCACCTCATCGACCTGATCGAGACTTATCCGGCGGCCCTCACCGCCGAGCACCTCGGCAGCATCACCCGGCCGCTGCCGCCGCGCGCCTACTCCATCGCATCGTCGCGCAAGGATGTCGGCGACGAGGTCCACCTCGTGATCGCCGCCGTGCGCTACGAGACCCATGGGCGGGCACGCACCGGCGTCGCCTCCACTCATATCGCCGACCGCATCTCGGACGGCGCCAAGCTCCGGGTGCGGCTCAAGCCCAACCGCCATTTCCGCCTGCCCGCCGATCCGGCGACCGACATCATCATGGTCGGACCGGGCACCGGGGTCGCCCCGTTCCGCGCCTTCGTGCAGGAACGCCGAGCGGTGGAAGCCACGGGGCGCTCGTGGCTCTTCTTCGGAGACCGGCACTTCACCCACGACTTCCTGTACCAGCTCGAATGGCAGGAGGCCCTGGAGGACGGCTCGCTCACCAGGATCGACGTCGCGTTCTCGCGCGACCAGCCGGAGAAGCTCTACGTCCAGCACCGCATCGACCAGCATCGCAAGGACCTGGTGGAGTGGCTGGAGGGCGGCGCACACCTCTACGTCTGCGGCGATGCGAAGGCGATGGCCAAGGATGTCCGCATCGCGGTCGAGAACGCCTACGCCGCGGTGAAAGGTCTGAGCGCCGACGATGCCGCAGCGGCGGTGTCGGCCCTTGAGCGCGCCGGCCGTTACCAGCAGGACGTGTACTGACCATCCGCGACGAGCGGTCGATCCCATCCACATCCTCATCCGGAGGTGCGGCGAAGCCGCCTCGAAGGAGCCCTCCAGCTTGCGCCGAGATCCCTGGACGTCTCCTTCGAGGCCCGCCGAGGCGGGCACCTCGAGATGAGTTGGTCGGATCGGATGGACGGTAGGCGGACAGAACCAGAGATCACCGATGACCGACAGCAAGCCGACCACCCCCGAGCGCGTCTACGAGACCCCGCCCACCGGCCGCCCGATCGACGAGGCCGAGGCCGCGCGCACGGCCGGGCTCGCACACAACGAGCACCTGAAGATCGCCAGCGGCTATCTCCGCGGCGGCCTCGCCGACGGCCTGCTGAAGCACGCCACCGGGGCGATCTCCGACGATGACGGCCAGCTCGTGAAGTTCCACGGGATGTACCTGCAGGACGACCGCGATCTGCGGCCCGAGCGGACCAAGAAGAAGCTCGACAAGGCCTACGCGTTCATGATCCGCCTGCGCATCGCCGGCGGCGTCATCAGCCCCAAGCAGTGGCTAGCGCTCGACGACATCGCCACCACCTATGCCGGCGACGCGATTCGCGCGACGACGCGCCAGACCTTCCAATACCACGGCGTCATCAAGTCGAACCTCAAGCGCACCATGGCGGCGATCGACGCCACGCTGCTCGACACCATCGCCGCGTGCGGCGACGTCAACCGCAACGTCATGGCCGCGACCAACCCGGCGCAGACCCATGCCCACGCCGCGGCCTATTCGCTCGCCAAGGACATCTCCGACTCGCTCCTGCCCAAGACCAATGCGTGGCGCGAGATCTGGCTCGACGGCGAGAAGGTCGTCGGCGGCGAGGAGGAGTTCGAGCCCGTCTACGGGAAGACCTATCTGCCGCGGAAGTTCAAGATCGTCGTCGCCGTGCCGCCCTCGAACGAGGTCGACGTGTTCGCGCACGACCTCGGCTTCATCGCGATCCTCGACGAGACGAACAGGCTCACGGGCTGGAACGTCACCGTCGGCGGCGGCATGGGCATGACCCACGGCGAGCCGGACACGTTCCCGCGCACCGCCGACCTGATGCTGTTCTGCAAACCGGAGGAGGCGGTGAAGGTCGCCGAAGCCGTGATGACGGTGCAGCGCGACTGGGGCAACCGGACCAACCGCAAGAATGCCCGACTGAAATACACGATCGAGCGCTACGGCCTGAAGGCCTTCCGGGCCGAGGTCGAGAAGCGGGTCGGCACGACCTTCGCCGACCCGAAGCCCTTCGCCTTCACCGGCAACGGCGACCGCTATGGCTGGACCGAGGGCGACGACGGGCGCCATCACCTCACGCTCTACGTGCCGTCGGGCCGGATCAAGGATTACGAGAACGGTCCTCTGTTCCTCACCGGGCTGCGTCGCATCGCGACCGAGCACGAGGGCGATTTCCGCCTCACCGGCAACCAGAACGTCATCATCGCCAACGTCCCCACCGAGCGGCGCGGAGCGATCGAGGCGCTGGTGGACGAGTACGGACTGACCAAGGGCGCCGGCGCGCTGCGCCGCAATTCCATCGCCTGCGTCGCGCTGCCGACCTGCGGCCTCGCGCTGGCCGAGAGCGAGCGCTACCTGCCCGACCTCATGACCGAGCTCGAAGAGAGCCTCGCCCGCCACGGCCTCCAGGACGACGAGATCACGATCCGCTCGACCGGTTGCCCGAACGGCTGCGCCCGGCCGTTCATCGCCGAGATCGGCCTCGTCGGGCGCGGCCCCGAGCGCTACCACCTCTATCTCGGCGCCGCCTTCGACGGATCGCGCCTTGGCAAGCTCTACCGCGAGGACGTCCCCGCCTCCGAGATCCGCGACACCCTCGACCCCCTCTTCGCGGATTACGCCAGGAGCCGGAACCCGGGCGAGCGCTTCGGCGACTTCCTCATCCGCGCCGGGCACGTGGCGAAGACCATCAACGGGCCGGATTTCCACGAGCGGATCGGAGCGTTGAAGCCCGCCGCCTGAGCTCGATCGTCCGGGCGCCTCTCGGGTCAGCGCCCGGAAACTCCGCCCCGTCCCTCGTGTTGCGCCTGCATCGGCACGATCGGGGGACGCGCATGGGCGAGACGAAGACAGTTCGATACGCAGTGGTCGGCGGCGGGTGGATCTCGCAGGCCGCCTTCATGCCGGCCGTCGCGCAGACCGGCAATTCGACGATGACGGCCCTGGTCACCGGCGATCCGGAGAAGGCCGAGGCGCTGGGCGAGACCTATGGGCTGACGACCTTTCCGTACGAGCGCTACGGCGAGGCGCTGGCATCCCGGTTGTTCGATGCGGTCTACCTTGCGCTGCCGAACGGGATGCACTGCGACTACGCCGTGCCGGCGCTCGAAGCCGGCATCCACGTGCTTCTCGAGAAACCGATGGCGACGAGCGTCGCCGAATGCGAGGCGATCATCGCGGCGGCCGCGCGCGGGAACGCGAAGCTGATGCTGGCCTACCGCCTCCACTTCGAGCCCGGCACCCTCGACGCGATCGAGCGGGTGCGTCGCGGCGAGATCGGCCAGCCGCTGGTCTTCACCGCGACCTTCGGCCAGCACGTGTCGACGGAGAATCACCGCGCGCGTCAGGGCTACTGGGCCGGGCCGGTTCCGGACATGGGGACCTATCCGATCAACGCGGTGCGTAACCTGTTCGCCGACGAGCCGATCGCGGTGAATGCCCACGGCGCCCGGCGACCGGGAAGCGCCTACGATTTTCACGGCACCGTCGCGGTGACGCTTCTGTTCCCCGGCGAACGGCTCGCGCAGTTCACCGTCTCCTACGAGACCGACTCGGTCGATGCCTATCGCGTCGCCGGAACCGAGGGCGACATCTTGATGTCGCCGGGCTTCACGTTCGGACAGGGGCTGGCGGGCAAGATGACGCGGAACGGCGCGCGCGAGGAGCTGGGCTATCCGAGCGTCGACCAGTTCGGGGCCGAGACGCGGTACTTCTCGGACTGCATCCTGAACGATCGCACTCCGGAGCCGGACGGCGAGGAGGGGCTCGCCGACACGCGCATCCTCGCGGCGATCGAACGTGCGCTCGAGACCGGTCAAGCGCAGGTCCTTCCGCCGATGCAGCGGCGGACCCGGCCCGATCGGTCGCAGAGGATCGCGTTGTCCGAGGTCGCGACCCCCACGTTGGTGAATGCGGCCAAGCCGGGCGGTTGAGCAGTCTTCGCCGCGACGCTTCAGGCAACCGGTGCGTCGAGAGATCGCGTGTCGCATTGCAGCAAGTCATCGCGCTGCAACTGGACGATGAGCTTGGCCTTGTGGCTCGGATAAATCTCGGGGTGGCGCGAACGAAAGCATGCGTCGGCCGTTATCCCCGAAATTCGCATCGGATAGCGACATGGCCAAGCACGAAATCCTCGGATACTTCGAACATCGCCGCGACGGCGCCTGGGTTTGCGTTCGGCCGTTCACGCTGACGACCAAGAGCGCCGCCGTCGACATTCGCCAGGGGATGCGCTTCGATTACGGCAAGCGCGTCGGGGGTGTGGACCTCGCCGAGTACCTGGAGCAGCTCGGGTCTCAATTCGGATCCTGAGCGCGGTTGCGCCGAACCGCCGCGCCCTCGATCGGGTTCGGCCGACGGTTTACAGTTTGTGGCCCGATGCCGTCGGACGGTGTCGGGGAGCGTTGTGAGAGGCCATCGGCATTGCCGGTGGCCTTTCGCGTGTCTCGGTTCCCATCGGCAACGCGCAGTCGCTTGTCCGACGGTGTGCGAGTCAATGGTTGGAGAGCCACGCTCAGGCGCCGCCCCACTGCATGGTCAGGCCGCCATCGACGACGAGCGTGTGGCCGGTGACGTAATCGGCATCGTCGCTGCTGAGGTAGAGGATCGCCTTGGCGATATCCTCGGGCTGGCCGGCGCGATTCCACGGAATCCGCTCGAGGGATTTTTCGAGCACCTTCGGATCTTCGAAGCGGTCGGCGGTCATCGGCGTCTCGATCAGACCCGGCGCGACGTTGTTGACGTTGATCCGATCGCCCGCGAGTTCCCGGGAGAGGCTCCGGCACAGCGATCCCACGCCGGCCTTCGACATGCCGTAAGGGGCGCTCTCCGGCGTCGGCAGGTGCTGAGCCACCGAGGAGACGAATACGATCTTGCCGCGGCCGCCCTGGGTCCGGCGAACCTTGATGAAGGCCCGGGCGCAAAACAGCGGACCCATCAGGTTGACGCGCAGGATCTGCTCCAGCCGCGCCTCTTCCATCTCGGCGACTTCCATGCCGCTCATGGCTTGGCCGGCATTGGCCACGAGGATGTCGATCGCGCCGAGGTCGCTGGCGATCCGGTCGAAGGTCGCGGCGACCGAGGCGGGATCGCCGACGTCGTTCTGGATGACCAGGGCCCGGCGGCCCGCCTCCTCCACGAGGCGCGCGGTTTCCGCGATCCCTTCGGCATCGGTGTTGTAGGTGATCGCGAGATCGGCGCCGTTCTGCGCGAACAGCAGGGCGGTGGCGCGGCCGATGCCGGAATCGGCCCCGGTGACGAGGGCCTTCTTGCCTTCGAGCATCATCGATGTCGGCTTCGCTTGCTGAGGACGTGGGCGATCCGGGACGGACCGTTTTCAGCTCGCCAATTGCGGCAGGACGGCGAGGTTCCGTATCGCGCGGGCCTTCGTCATTTTGACGCTGTGCCGGATTACGGCATACGCTCGGTCCATGACCATCGTCGTCTCCCCCGAACGCCTCCAGAGCGAGGAAAGCGCCCCCACGACCCGATGCCGGATTCTGGCGACGGCCGAGCGCTCCTTCCGCGAGATCG
>CAZZZJ010000092.1:7837-9703 GCA_964658355.1 Beijerinckiaceae bacterium | reverse complement strand
CGAACCGCCAGACGTGGCTCTGCTTGATCTCGGCATCCTCCAGCGCCCGCGTCACCGGCACGGCGTAGCTGGCGATCGTCGCGAGGCGGGCGCGCGGCAGGTAGCTGCGGCCGGGATCGCCGATCAGCACCGTGGTGCCGGCGGCATGCAGGCGCCCGAGCCAATCGCCCACCGCGCCGGCAAGGTCGCGCTCGTAGAAGATGTCGGCGGCGAGCACGATGTCGACGTCGGGCACCGTGCCGATCAGGTCGGCGGACGAGGCGACGATCCGCTCCGCGACCCCGTTGGCGGCGGCGTTCAACGGGATCGCGGCGACGGCGAAGGCATCGAGATCGCTGGCGAGCACCGACGCAGCACCCGACCTCGCCGCCGCGATCGCCACGAGGCCGGAGCCGGAGGCGAAGTCGAGCACGCGACGGCCGGCGACGACCTCCGGGTTGTCGAGAAGGTAGCGGGCGAGCGCCTGCCCGCCGGCCCAGGCGAAGGCCCAGAACGGCGGCGGCAGGCCGATCTGGGCCAGTTCGTCCTCGGTCTTCTGCCAGAGCTCCGTCGCCTCGTCGGCGACGTGCAGCACGATCTCGGGCGCGTGCGGCACGGGCAGCAGGCGGGTGTTCTCGGCGATGAAGACGGCGACGTTCCCGGGCGCGATCATGACCCGAGAAGCTCGCGGTAGAGGCCGCAGACCGCCTGCGCCACCGCGTCTTCCGAGAAGCCGTCCGCGACGATCCGCCTGCGGGCCGCCGCGCCGAGCGCCGCGACCAGTCCCGGATCGCGGGCGAGCCGCACCAGGGCGGCAGCGAGCGCCGGCGCGTCGTCGGGGGGGACGATCAAGCCCTCGACGCCGTCGCGGACGAGGGCGCGGCAGCCCGGAACGTCGGTGGTGAGCAGCGCCCGGCCGCAGGCGGCGGCCTCCAGCAGGGTGCGCGGCAGGCCCTCACCGCCGCGGGAGGGCAGGCAGCCAACATGGGCGGCTGCGAAGGCCGCGCCCGCATCGCGCGTCGGCCCGTGCCAAGCCACTCCGTCGCGCGACCAGTCGCGCAGGGTCGCCTCGGGGATCGCGCGACGGTTCGAGGGATCGGGCGCGCCGTAGAGCGACAGCGCGACCGAAACGCTCTGCGCGCGGGCGAGCCGAACCGCCTCGACGGCGACGTCGATGCCCTTCGACCAGAGCATCCGCGCGACGATCGCGACCTTCAGCGGCGGATGCGCCGGCATCGGGGCCGGCACGAACACGTCCGGGTCGACGCCGGCGCCGCCGACGATCGTCACCGCCGTGTCGGCCGGGTCGAGGCCGAGGGCGGCGGCATCGTCCGGGTTCTCGAACAGGAAGCGGGTGCGCTTCGAGGCCAGCGGCCCGCGGATCAGATGGCGCAGGGCCGCCCGCGAGAGCCGGCCGGCCGTGTCCTTGCGCGCACCGATCAGCCCGAGGCCGGTGAGCGCGTAGACGCGCGCCGGGATGCCGGCCATCGCCGCCGCGGTCCCGCCGACCAGGATGCCGCGGAGCGCGATGCAATGGACGATGTCGGCGTTGAGGCTTTTCAGGATCGCCGCGAGCTGCCCCGCCGCGTAGCCGGCGGCCATCGGGTTGAGGCTGGAGCGCTCGGCTTCGAGCGCCACCACCCGCGCGCCCGTCGCCTCGATGACGGCGCGGTGGTCGCGCACCCGCGTCACCACCGCGACCGAGAGCCCCATCGCCACCGCGGCTCGTGCCATGGGCAGGAAGTGCGAGGCGAAGAACCAGTCTTCGGTGACGACGAAGACGAGGCGCTTCATCGGCGCGGCAGGCGTGGGCAGGTCGGCATCCATCGGTTGAGCCTCTAGCACGGCCGCGCGGCCCTGTGCGGCGGATGCGCAGGCGCCGGAACA
>CAZZZJ010000092.1:6061-7737 GCA_964658355.1 Beijerinckiaceae bacterium | reverse complement strand
CCGGATTTCCGGGCGGCGCGGGACTCGACGAAGTTCAGCCACATCATGGCCTTCGCCGACGCCCTGCCGGGCATCCGCACGCGCATCGACGCCGACATGCGGCGCAAGGGCCTGTCCCGCGAGAAGGTGCTCGCCACGGTGGTGCACCTCCTGGAGACGACGCTGATCCGCGTCGGCAACGACGACTACGCCAAGGCGAACAAGAGCTACGGACTGACGACGCTGCGCGACCCGCACGTCACGGTCGAGGGGGCGGAGATGACGTTCCGCTTCAAGGGCAAGAGCGGCAAGACCTGGAACCTCTCGGTGAAGGACCGGCGGGTGGCCAGGATCGTCAAGGCCTGCCAGGACCTGCCCGGCCAGGACCTGTTCCAGTACGTCGACGAGGCGGGCGAGCCGCGCGACGTGACCTCCTCGGACGTCAACGCGTACCTGCGCGAGATCTCGGGACGGGACATCACCGCGAAGGATTTCCGCACCTGGGCGGGCACGGTGCTGGCGGCGCTGGCTTTGCGCGAGTTCGAGACCTTCGACGGGGAGGCCGGTGCCAAGAAAAACGTCCGCACGGCGATCGAGAGCGTGGCCGGACGGCTCGGCAACACGCCGACCATCTGCCGCAAATGCTACATCCACCCGCAGATCATCGACTGCTACCTGGAGGGGGCGCTGCTGCTGCAGGTGAAGGAGGCGGTCGCGAGCGAGCTTATCGAGGATCTCAGCCGCCTGCGCCCCGAGGAGGCCGCGGTGCTGAGCCTGCTGCAGAATCGGCTCAACGATGCCGCGGCGCCGATGCCGGCCAAGAAGGCCACGCGCCGAACCACTCCAGCAACCAAGGTGAGCAAGCAGACCGGGACGGACAAGACGTCCGGGACCGGCAAGAGGTCCCGATCCGGCAAGAACGCCCGGACGAGCGAGACCGGCACGAAATCGGCCAAGGGCACCGAGGCCGCGCGTGCCGCACGCCCCTGAGCGGACGGACCTGGACGACGGTCGGGCTCGCGGCACGCCTAGTGGCGTGCCGGACCCTGGTCCGTGCCCGGGCGTGTCGTATCGCCCCCGCGCCGGCTCGGTTCGGTGTCCACCACCGGTGCGAGGCCGAGCTGGCGGGCAAGCGAGACGAGATCCTTCAACCGTCCGGTCTGGGTCTTGCGCCGCAGGTTGAGGCGGTGCGTCTCCACCGTGCGGACCGAGAGCATCAGGCGTCGCGCCACCTCCTTGTTGCTGAAGCCGGCGCTGAGGAAGCGCAGGACCTCGGCCTCCCGCGGGGTCAGGCCGAGGCCGTCGGCCGGCTCCTGGGACGAGGCCGCGGCGGTTGCGACCTCGGGCCGGGCGATCAGGCGCGCGGCGCCCTCCGCCAGAGCCAGAACGGCGTTGCAGAGATCCCGCGGCTCGGCCGTCCGCGCCACGAACGCATCCGCGCCCGCCCGGCGCAGAGCATCGATGTCGGCCGCGTTCAGGGCCTGGAACGCCACCAGCGTCCGCAAAGCCGGCATGCGCAGCTTGAGGTCCACCAAGTGGGTGAGAGCGACCTCCAGCCGGGCCTCGTCGAGGAAGATCAGCGCGACGGTGTTGGCCGGGTCGGCCTGATCGAGATCGGCCTCGCCGATCGTGTGGAGCGCCGGCATGTGCTCCAGCGTCGCGCGGAAGGCGGGATTCAGTTCCTGGGGCTCGTCGAA
>CAZZZJ010000092.1:0-5961 GCA_964658355.1 Beijerinckiaceae bacterium | reverse complement strand
GAGGTCGGCCACGGCCTTGATCGCGGCATCGCCGACATCGTGGCCATGCTCGTCGTTGATGCGCTTGAAGTGATCGATGTCGACGAGGATGGCCGACAGCGCGCCGTGGTTGCCGGCGCGCTCGGTCGCCGTGTCGACACGGGCGAAGAAGGCGCGGCGGTTGAGGAGACCGGTGAGCGGATCGGTCTCGGCCAGCCGGATCAGTTCGTTCTGCATCGTCGTGAGGCGCTCGGCGGCCCTCAAGCGTGCATGCAGCTCCTCGGCGCCCGGCGGCTTCTCGATGAAATCGTCGGCGCCGCTGTCGAGCGCCTCCGCCAGATTGCGGGCGTTGCGCGCCGACGACATCGTGATTACGTAGAGAGGGCGGCGCGCCTCGGCGAGGAGCCGGGCCGACCAGCACAGTTCGAGCCCGGTGACCGGACGCACCTCCAGGCTGGTGATCAGGACCCGGACGCTCGGCGTGCCTTCGAGGAAATCCCGGGCGGCCGCCGAGTCCGTGAACGCGCTCACGACATGCCCACGCGGTTCGAGCTGCGCGGCGATGATCTTGAGGACGACGCGGCTCGAATCAACGATGACGATGTGCATGGCACGCGATACCGATTGACGTGGGTTGTTTCGCGAAACTGCCTATAAAACCTTAAGATGAAGTCTCTGCGGCCGTGTTCGGCGGCTGCCGTCCGGACGGCAGCGCGGCGCGCCCGCAGCCGATCGCACCGAATCGATTACGTCTCGAGAGATCACGCGGGGGAGCCGGGCATGACGGACGCCGACAAACCGGATCGGACCGGGGCCGCCCCCTACCCGCGCACGCCGGACGGACGCTACTTCGTCGTCGGCGACAGGTTGTGGCGCTGTACCGATCCGAGCCTGCCGGAGACGGAACGGCAGCGACACGTCGATGCCTTGATGGAGGCGCGCCGCGCCGTCGGGGCGGCCAAGCGGGCCGAACGGAACGGCGATCCGCAGGCCGCGGCTCTTCTGAAGACCGCGCGCGGCGCGGTGCAGGCGGCCAAGGAAGCGCTCGGCGAACGAGGTCCGGTCTGGTGGACGGACGGCGCGGACGACCAGGGCGGGCGCCATCCGCGCAACACCGACTACGCGGCGTGGTATGCGGCGCTCGACCCCGTCGCGACGGATTGAGGGGCCGGCGCCGGTCGCGAACGATCAGCGCTGCGGCACGGACACCGTGACCACGGACACGCCGTTGCCGGCCTGCCGATGGCCTGCCGACGACCACGCACCGTCTCGCCCGCGGGAGAGAATGCGCGGGCCGGGAGCGCGACGTCCACTAGGCCGAAGGCCCGGATTGATCACGGTCAGGCTCGGGGCCGCCGCGGGCGTCTCGCGAAGGCCGCTGATCGTCGGCACGCCGTAGGTCCCGTAGCTCCAGGGCGCCGGGACGATGCGGTTCGGCGATGGGACACTGCTGAAGGGCGCCCCGACATAGGCACCGCGCACGGCTTCGTCGGCGAACCCGTACCCGCCCTGCACCCCGTAGGCCGGGCCGTACCCGTCCCCATAGGCCGAGGCTCGGACCCCTTCGGCACGCGCCGCGCCGGCTCCGAGCGACAGGCCGGCTGCGAGAACCAAGGCGGCTGCATTCCAACCGGACGGACGGGGACGGATCGTCGGCTGACGGATCATGGGGCGCAACTCCGGTCGGGATGCAGACATGCGGGGCAAACCCCGGCATCGCCGATCTCGTTCCGGCACGGGCCTATCGGCCACGCGCGAAGAGTGCTTATGCGGCCCTGAGATCCGTGTTGCGCTCAGAAATGCCTGCGCGCCGAGGCATGCCCTCTCTTAACGGCAGGTCGTGATGCGGCGGACGATCCAGCCCTCGCCCTCGACCCACAGCCGGCGGCGGATGCGGCTGCAGGCGCCGCCGTCGTCCTCGTTCTCGCTTACCGAGACCGGACGGACGGGCGGTGTCACCTCGGCGACCTTGGTCACCGTGGCGGAGGCCGCCGACGCCGTAATCGGCGCGGCAAGACCCAGCAGCGCGACGAGCGCGAGAACGGGGGCAACGGACATCGTCGACATGGATCTCGGTCTCGTCTGGGCAGCTTCGCCGGCGCGTCGGCACCGGTCCGGACGGCGCGCCTGCGTGTCCGGACGGGTAATCAACGAGCCCACGTTTCGGTTGCAACGCCTGCGGGCATCGCGCGAAGAAAGGTGCGATGCGTCACCGCGGAACCGCATGGGATGGCAAGGCCCAGATCGCGGCTCCGGAACGGAGCCGTGCAGCGCTCAGGCCAGCTGCTCGATCAGCCCGTCGCGGATCGTGACCCGGCGGTCCATGCGGGCGGCGAGATCCATGTTGTGGGTGGCGATCAGCGCCGCGAGGCCGGAGGCGCGCACCAGCGAGAGCAGGATCGAGAAGACGTGCCCCGCGGTGGAGGGGTCGAGGTTGCCGGTGGGTTCGTCGGCGAGGAGCAGGCGCGGACCGTTGGCGACGGCGCGGGCGATGGCGACGCGCTGCTGCTCGCCGCCCGACAGCTCCGCCGGGCGGTGGACGAGGCGGTCCTTGAGGCCGAGGAAGCTCAGGAGTTCGGTGGCGCGCGCCTTCGCCTCCCCGCGGCCGAGGCCGCGGATGAGCTGGGGCATCACCACGTTCTCCAGCGCCGAGAACTCCGGCAGCAGGTGGTGGAACTGGTAGACGAAGCCCATCTCCTCGCGCCGGAAGCGCGTGCGTTCGGCATCCTTCATCGCCGCGGTCGGCTGGCCGCCGACATAGACCTCGCCACCGTCCGGCCGCTCGAGGAGGCCGGCGAGATGCAGAAGCGTCGACTTGCCGGCACCCGATGGCGCCACCAGCGCAACGAGCTCGCCGGGCCAGATCGCGAGGTCGGCCCCGCGCAGGATGTCGAGCGAGCGGTCGCCCTGCGCGTAGCGCCGTTCGACGCGCGAAAAGAACAGGGCCGGCACCGGTGGGATGCCGGCGGTCTCGGAGGGAACGCTCATGGAACCGTCGCTCAGCCGTAGCGCAGCGCCTGCACCGGATCGAGCCGGGCCGCGCGCCAGGAGGGATAGACCGTCGCGGCGAGCGCGAGCAGGAACGAGGTCAGCACCACCACGGTGATCTCCGTGGGGTTCATCTCGGCCGGGATCTCGGCGAGGAACCGCACGGTCGGGTCCCAGGCGCCGGGAAACAGCACCCGCTGGATCGGCTTGATGTTCAGCGTGATCAGGATGCCGAGCCCGAGGCCCGACAGCGTGCCCACGAGCCCGATCAGCGCGCCGTTGATCAGGAACACGCGCATCACCGTGCCGGGCGTGGCGCCCATGGTGCGCAGGATCGCGATGTCGCTCGACTTGTCGCGCACCAGCAGGATCAGCCCCGAGACGATGTTCAGCGTCGCCACCACGACGATGAGGCTCAGGATCAGGAACATCACGTTGCGCTCGACTTCGAGCGCGCCGAAGAAGGTGCGGTTGCGCTGGCGCCAGTCGGTGAGCAGCACCGGACGCTCGGCCGCAAGCTCCAGCGGCTCCCGCATGGCGGCGACCGCATCGGGGTTGTCGATGTAGATCTCGATCAGGCTGACGTCGCCCTCGCGGTTGAAGAACGCCTGCGACTCGGCGAGCGGCATGAACACGAAGGTCGAGTCGAACTCGGTCATGCCGATCTCGAAGATCGCCTTGACCGTGTAGCTCTTGGTCCGCGGTGCGGTGCCGAAGGCCGTGGTCGCGCCCTTGGGCGTCGAGAGGGTGATCGTGTCGCCGGCCTGGATCGCCAGGCTGTCGGCGAGACGGCGGCCGATCAGAACGCCCGAACCGTCGTCGAAGCCCTCCAGCGTGCCCCCGCGCAGGGACTTGGCGATCCCGCCGATCGCGCCGAGGTCGTCGCCGCGCACGCCGCGGACCAGCACCCCGCTGCCGCCGTAGGGCGAGGATGCGAAGGCCTGGCCCTCGACCAGCGGGATCGCGGCGCGCACGCCCGCAACCTTCGAGAGGCGCTCGGAGAGATCGGCGAAGTCGGTGAAGGTGCGGTCGATCGGGGTGACGAAGATGTGCCCGTTGATGCCGACGATCTTCGACAGGAGCTCGGTGCGGAAGCCGTTCATCACCGAGAGCACGATGATCAGCGTCGCGACGCCGAGCGCGATGCCGAGCACCGAGAAGAAGGCCACCACCGAGACGCCGCCGCCACGGCGGCGCGCGCGGAGGTAGCGTCCGGCGATGATCCACTCGAAACCCGCGAACGGCGGGGTCGCGCCGCGCCGGGCCTTCGGGGCCGTCTCGGCGCCGGCTTCGCTTCCCATGGGGACCTCAGGCACGCCGGATGCGCGTGATCAGGTCCACCGCCGCGAGGGTCTCGCGCTCGCCGCCGGCGCGGCGCTTGAGCTCGACCTTGCCCTCCGCGAGGCTCTTGGGGCCGACCACCACCTGCCAGGGCAGGCCGATCAGGTCGGCGGTGGCGAACTTGGCGCCCGGCCGCTCGTCGCGATCGTCGTAGAGGACGCTGAGACCGGCGGCCTCGAGCGTCGCCTGGATCTCGGCGCAGGCCGCATCCGTTCCGGCATCGCCGGTCTTGAGGTTGATCAGCGCCACGTCGAACGGCGCGACCGCATCCGGCCAGACGATGCCGGCCTCGTCGTGCGAGGCCTCGATGATCGCGGCGACCAGACGGCTCGGGCCGATGCCGTAGGAGCCCATGTGGACCGGACGCTCGATCCCGTCGGGGCCGGCGACCTTGGCGCCCATCGGCTCGGAATACTTCGTGCCGAAGTAGAAGATGTGTCCGACCTCGATGCCGCGGGCCGACATGCGGTTCTCCTCCGGCACCTCGGCGAAGGCGTCGGCCTCGTGCATCTCGTCGGTGGCGGCGTAGTGCGAGGTCCAGGCGTCCACGAGGCCCTGGAGACCGGCGACGTCCTCGAAATCCACCGTCGCGGGCGGGATCTCGAAGTCGAGATAGGCGCGATCGCAGAACACTTCGCTCTCGCCGGTCTGGGCCAGGATGATGAACTCGTGGCTGAGGTCGCCGCCGATCGGCCCGGTATCGGCCCGCATCGGGATCGCCTTGAGGCCGAGGCCCGCGAAGGTGCGGAGATAGGCCACGAACATCCGGTTGTAGGCGTGGCGGGCGCCGGCCTGGTCGAAGTCGAAGGAGTAGGCGTCCTTCATCAGGAACTCGCGCGAGCGCATGGTGCCGAAGCGCGGGCGCACCTCGTCGCGGAACTTCCAGGAGATCTGGTAGAGGTTCTTCGGCAGGTCCTTGTAGGAGCGCACGCTCGCCTTGAAGATCTGCGTCACCACCTCCTCGGCGGTGGGGCCGTAGAGCATCTCGCGCTCGTGCCGATCCTTGATGCGCAGCATCTCCTTGCCGTAGGCGTCGTAGCGGCCCGATTCCCGCCACGGCTCCGCCGACTGGATCGTCGGCAGCAGCAACTCGATCGCGCCGGCCCGATCCTGCTCGGTGCGGATCACGTCGCAGACCTTGTTCAGCACCCGCAGGCCGAGGGGCAGCCACGCGTAGATGCCGGCCGATTCCTGGCGCACGAGACCGGCGCGCAGCATCAGTCGGTGCGAGACGATCTCGGCTTCCTTGGGCGTTTCGCGCAAGGTCGGCAGGAAGTAGCGGGACAGGCGCATGAAATTTCTTTTGACGGATCCGGCGGGCGGCTCGGGTCGGGCGGCGCGCAGGGACGCCGATCCCGTTGCCGGGGGCACACAACACATTGCAACCGGAAAATACAAGCGGCTTGGACGCTTGGGGCCGGCGGAGCCTGGTTTCGCCACGGGAATGCCCAGCGAGGCGTCCAGAGAACGATCGATGCGTTTTCTCGGCGAAAAAACGCAGATTTGTTGCTTCGACCCGGTGACAGGACGAATTGTTGTTCCTATAAGCAGCCCGCGATGGTTGCGAAGCCCCTCAGAGGGAACGCAAAGGTCCGGGTCTCGGGAGGAAAATCGACCGCCACGCAGGCAATGCGTAGGACAATCAAAGGTCGA
>CAZZZJ010000091.1:8328-9722 GCA_964658355.1 Beijerinckiaceae bacterium | reverse complement strand
GCGCGGGCGTCGGGCGGCACGGCGATGCCGGCGAGCACCCGGCCGTAATCGGCGCCGTGGTTGCGGTAGTGGAACAGCGTGATGTTGAACGCCTCGCCGAGCGCATCGAGGAACTTCAGCAGCGCGCCCGGCCGCTCCGGGAACTGGAAGCGGTAGAGCCGTTCATCGGCCAGACCCGAGGCGCGGCCCCCGACCATGTAGCGGACATGGACCTTGGCCATCTCGTTGTCGCTCATGTCGTGGACGTCGTAGCCGTCCGCGACGAGGCCGGCGATCAGGTCGCGCTTCTCGGCCCGCCCGCCGGGCAGGTTGATGCCCACGAAGATCCTGGCCTGCGCACCCGCCGCGTAGCGGTAGTTGAACTCGGTGATCGCGCGCGGACCGAGCGCCGTGATGAAGGCCCGGTAGGCGCCGGGCTTCTCCGGGATGGTGACGCCGAGCAGGACCTCCCGCTCCTCGCCGAGTTCGGCCCGCTCGGCGATGTGGCGCAACCGGTCGAAGTTCAGGTTCGCGCCGGACGAGATCGCGACGAGCGTGCCGGTTCCGCCTTCGCGCTCGGCATAGAGCTTGGCGCCGGCGAGGGCGAGCGCACCGGACGGTTCGGAGACGGCGCGGGTGTCGTCGAAGATGTCCTTGACCGCCGCGCACATCGCGTCGGTGTCGACGGTGATCACGTCGTCGAGGTGCTCGCGGCACAGGCGGAACGTCTCGGCGCCGGCCTGCCGCACGGCGACGCCGTCGGCGAACAGGCCGACCGTCGGCAGCATC
Organism: Beijerinckiaceae bacterium; assembly: GCA_964658355.1. GTDB lineage: Bacteria > Pseudomonadota > Alphaproteobacteria > Rhizobiales > Beijerinckiaceae > Methylobacterium. Next base: position 8,954 of record CAZZZJ010000091.1, on the reverse strand, counting down.
ACGAGTTCGCCGGCCTTCAGCGCCGCGGCCATGCAGGCGGCGTCGTCCGGCTCGACGCCGATCACCCTGGTCTCCGGCCGCAGGTACTTGACGTAGGTCGCGATCCCGGCCGCCAAGCCGCCGCCGCCGACGGGGACGAAGATCGCCTCGATCGGACCGGTGTGCTGCTGCAGGATCTCCATGCCGATGGTGCCCTGGCCGGCGATCACGTCGGGATCGTCGAAGGGGTGGAGGAAGGTCAGGTCCTGCTCGGCCTCCAGGCGCCGCGCCTCGGCCAGGGCCTCGTCGAAGGCGTCGCCGTGCAGGATCACCTCGGCGCCGCGCGCCCGGCAGGCGTCGACCTTGATGGCGGGCGTCGTACGCGGCATCACGATCACCGCCCGCACCTTCAGGCGTGCGGCCGCCAGCGCCACGCCCTGCGCGTGGTTGCCGGCCGAGGCGCAGACCACGCCGCGGGCGAGCTGCTCGGCCGAGAGTCCCGACATCTTGTTGTAGGCGCCGCGGAGCTTGAACGAGAAGACCGGCTGCAGGTCCTCGCGCTTGAGCAGAACCGGGCGCCCGAAGCGGGCGGTCAGCCGCGGCATCGGGTCGAGCGGGCTCTCGATCGCCACGTCGTAGACGCGCGC
>CAZZZJ010000091.1:1977-8228 GCA_964658355.1 Beijerinckiaceae bacterium | reverse complement strand
GCGAGGTCCTTCACGATGCCGATCTTCGGGTGGTGCGCCGGATGGAGGTGGTCGCAGAGCTTCTCGATCGCGGTGTTCAGGAACTCGGCCGCCAGCATCAGCAGCAGCGTCGCGATCAGGGCGACGCGGACCCAGAGCGAGGTGCCGAGGAGGAGGGCCGCCGGCAGGCCGATGGCGAGCAGCGCCAGTTCGAGCCGCACGGCCCGCTCGGTGCGGGCGCCGTGGACGAGACCCCGCCAGGAATTCAGGAAGGCGAACCAGAGCGCCCGCATTCACGCCGCCTCGGGCGGTACCGCGCGGGCGATCCACTTGGCCAGCAGCGGGCCGGTGATCAGGACCACGAACAGCCGGAGCGTCTGCACCGCGAGCACGAACGACACGTCGACCTTCGAGCCGACGGCGATGATCGCCACCGAATCGAGGCCGCCGGGGCTGGTCGCCAGGAAGGCGGTGAGGAAGTCGATGGCGAGCAGGTGCGTCAGCCCCAGCGCCCAGCCGGCGCAGAGCAGGATCACCGCGAGCGTTGCGGCGAGGATGCCGGGCAGCGCGTGCAGCGTCGCGCGCAGGGTCTCGCGAGTGAAGCGCAGGCCGACGTACCAGCCGATCGTCGCGTAGGCGAGTTCGAGGATCGGCAGCGGCAGGGTGATGCTGGCGATGCCGCTGGCGTGGAGGCCTGCGCCGAGCAGCATCGGCCCGATCAGCGCGCCCGCGGGCAGGCGGAGCCACAGGGCGATACCGGCGCCGGCGATCGCCACCAGGAGCGTGACCAGCACCGGCAGGAGGGTCGCCGCCTCCGCGGCGGCCAGTGGCGGACCGGCCGCCACCGAGTCGGTGAGCAGGCGTGCGACCAGCGAGGCCGAGAGCACCACGGCGGCGACGCGCACGTATTGCATGAAGGCGACGAGGCGGGGATCCGAGCCGTATTCCTCGGCCATCGCCACCATCGCCGCCGCCCCGCCCGGCGACGATCCCCAGGCGGCGGTGGTGCCGGGCAGCACCCGAAACCGCGTGAGCACGAGGCCGACGAGGGCACCGGCCAGCACGGTGACGCCGACCACGAGCAGGATCAGGGGACCGTCCGCGATCAGGGTCTTGGTGATCTCCGCGGTGATGGCGTGGGCCACCATGCAGCCGATCATCGCCTGCGAGGCCTGAAAGGCCGGCTTCGGCATCCGGAGCGGCGCGCCCCGCACCCCGAAGACGATCGCCGCGATCATCGGCCCGAGCAGGAGCGCCGCCGGGAACTGCGCCAGCGTCAAGCCGAAGCCGAGCAGGGCCGAGGCGGCGATCAGCGCCGCCCAGAGGCCGATGGTCCGTGCGAGAGAAGGCAAGGCGACGCGCCAGGTTCGATCGATCGCATGGCGGTCCGCGATCCTGGCGCCGCGCTACACCCTGCGGCGCACCCTGTCACGCTCGGGCGCGCACATCCCTGGATGATTCGAGACGTCCGACTCACCCAATCGCGCCGCCTCGGTCCGTCAGGCCGCGATCGTCGCGTCGTGGCAGGCGGCGGTGCCAGCCGGCGCCTGGGCGCGGAAGAAGGCGGCGAGGGCGGCCAGCCCGGGCGACCGCGGATCGCTCGCCCGCCAGGCCAGCGCGATGGTCCGGCCCGGCCCGTCGGTGTCGAAGCCGCGGATCACGGTCAATCCGCTCGGATCGGGTCCGGCGGGGACGGCGAGCGCCGGAAGCAGGGTGTAGCCGGCGCCCGCCGCCACCATCGAGCGCAGGGTCTCCAGGCTGGTGGCGTGGCGCCCGGCGGCGCTCCCGGCGCCGCAGGCGGCGATCGCCTGGTCGCGCAGGCAGTTGCCCTCGTCGAGCAGGAGCAGGTCCGGCCCGGCGATGTCGGCGGCGCGGAGCGCACCGCCCTGTGCCAGCGCATGATCGGCCGGGCAGGCGAGGCGGAACGGCTCGACGAAGAGCGGCGAGACGGTCAGCCCCGAGGCGGGCAGGGGCAGCGACACCAGCGCCGCATCGACACGGCCGTCGCGCAGGGATGCCAGGATCTCGGCGGTGCGGCCCTCGCTCAGGGCCAGCGCCAGCATCGGGAATTCCTGGCGCATCGTCCGCAGCACCAGCGGGAAGAAGTACGGCCCGAGGGTCTGGATCGCCGCGAGCACGAGGCGGCCGGTGAGCGGCGCACCGCGGCCCTCGCTCGCCAGGGCGAGCAGGCGCTGCGCCTCGGCGAGCACCGCGCGGGCCTGCCGCACGATGACCTGCCCCGGCGCCGTCATCAGCACGCGGCGGTTCGAGCGTTCGAACAGCACCAGGCCGAGGGCGGCTTCGAGCTTGCGCACCTGCACGCTGAGCGTCGGCTGGCTGACGTTGCAGCGCTCCGCCGCCCGGCCGAAATGGCCCTCGTCGGCGATGGCGACGACGTATTCGAGGTCCCTGAGCGACAGGCCGGACAGATTCATAGACAACGTCTATCACATCGTTTGCGACGATGCATTGGTCAATGGATCGCGGAAAGCGCATACGGAAGCCCGGAACGATTCCAGGCAGGGATGCGGGCGCCCGTACCGGCGCAGGCTCCAGCCCAGGCAATCGTCACCCCCACGGAGAGATCTTTCGCATGAGCGATCAACGCCCGATCCTGACCACCCGCCAGGGCCATCCGGTCCGCGACAATCAGAGCACGCGCACGGTGGGCGAGCGGGGTCCAGCAACGCTCGAGAACTATCAGTTCATCGAGAAGATCACGCATTTCGACCGCGAGCGCATCCCGGAGCGCGTGGTGCATGCCCGCGGCGCCGGCGCCCACGGCTACTTCGAGGCCTACGGCAAGATCGGCAACGAGCCGGCCTCCAAGTACACCCGCGCCCGCGTTCTCAACGAGACCGGCGTGAAGACGCCGATGTTCGTGCGCTTCTCCACCGTGGCCGGCGCCAAGGAATCGCCGGAGACGGCGCGTGATCCGCGCGGCTTCGCGGTGAAGTTCAAGACGGTCGACGGCAATTGGGACCTCGTGGGCAACAACCTCAAGGTCTTCTTCATCCGCGACGCGATCAAGTTCCCCGACATGATCCACGCGTTCAAGCCCGATCCGGTGACCAACCGGCAGGAGGCGTGGCGCTTCTTCGACTTCGTGGCGGCACACCCCGAGTCGATCCACATGGTCACGCACCTGAAGTCGCCCTGGGGCATCCCCGCGAACTATCGCGAGATGGAGGGCTCGGGCGTCAACACCTACAAGCTCGTCAACGACCAGGGCGAGGCGGTGCTGTGCAAGTTCCACTGGACCCCGAAGCAGGGCGTCCGCAACCTGACGTCGCCCGAGGCGGCGAAGATCCAGGGTGAGAACGTCGGCCACGCGACCCAGGACCTCTACGACAACATCGCCGCCGGCAACTTCCCCGAATGGGAGTTCTCGGTGCAGATCATGCCGGACGGCCCGAACGACCACCTGTCGTTCGATCCGCTCGACGACACCAAGCTGTGGCCGGTGGAGGACTTCCCGCTCCTGCCCTGCGGCCGCATGGTTCTCGACCGGGTGCCGGACAACTTCTTCGCCGACGTCGAGCAGTCGGCCTTCGGCACGGGCGTGCTCGTCGACGGGATCGACTTCTCGGACGACAAGATGCTGCAGGGAAGGACGCTCTCCTACTCGGACACCCAGCGCTACCGCGTCGGCCCGAACTACCTGCAGCTGCCGATCAACGCGCCGCAGCCGGGCGTGAAGGTCTATTCGAACCAGCGCGACGGGCAGATGACCCACTACGTCGACGGCGTCGGCCCGAACAAGCACATCAACTACGAGCCCTCGACGCTCAACGAAGGCCTCGCCGAGGCACCGAAGCCGGCTAAGGACTACCGCCAGCCGGTGCAGGGCCAGCTCGGCCGCTTCCAGACCTCGCGTACGGAAGACGACTACGTCCAGGCGGGCGTGCGCTACCGCTCGTTCCAGGACTGGGAGCGCGACGACCTGATCGCCAACCTCGTCGACGACATGAAGCAGTGCCCCGAGGCGATCCAGCTGCGGATGGTCTGGCACTTCTCGCATGCCGACGCCGATTACGGCCGCCGCGTCGCGGAAGGCGCCGGGATCGACCTCGCCAAGGCGCTGGCGCTCCCGCCGCTGCCGGGGCGTGCCGCTCCGGGCAAGCGTCTCGCGCCGGAGACCTACACGGACGGCTCGCAGGCTCACCAGATCGCCGCCGAATAACCGCGATCGGGACCGATCCCGATCGATCCTCAGCCCCGCGCAGTCGAAGGACTGCGCGGGGTTCTTCTTTGGACGGGACGCTCGGCCGGCATCGCAGCGTTCCCTCCACTCGCGAAACGGTCTAAACGGCCGCTCCCGCGCCACGCGCGGATCGACCCTCGATCGCTTACCTGCCGCGTACGCAGGAGTGAGCCCGGAGATTCCCAGCGATGCCCATCCTCACCTTCCCCGACGGCAACACCCGCGCCTACGACGAGGCCGTGACCGGACGGAGCGTGGTGGACGGGATCGCCAAGTCGCTGGCCAAGCGCACCGTGGCGATGGCGCTCGACGGCGTCGTCACCGATCTCTCCGACACGATCGACCGCGATGCCCGCATCGAGTTCCTCGACCGCACCGACCCGCGCGCGCTGGAACTGATCCGCCACGACTGCGCCCACGTGCTGGCGGAGGCCGTGCAGGCGCTGTGGCCGGCGACACAGGTGACCATCGGCCCGGTGATCGAGAACGGATTCTACTACGACTTCTCGCGCGACACGCCGTTCACACCCGAGGACTTCCCGGCGATCGAAGCCAAGATGCGCGAGATCATGGCGCGCGACGCCGCCTTCACCAAGGAGGTCTGGAAGCGGGACGACATCCGCAAGGTGTTCGCGGACCGTGGTGAGAACTACAAGGTCGAGCTGGTCGACGCGATCCCGCCCGGCGAGGACCTGAAAGTCTATCGGCAGGGCGACTGGTTCGACCTGTGCCGCGGCCCGCACATGACCTCGACCGGCAAGGTCGGCACCGCCTTCAAGCTGATGAAGGTCGCCGGCGCCTATTGGCGCGGCAATTCCGACAACCCGATGCTGACGCGCATCTACGGCACCGCCTGGGCCACGAAGGAGGACCTCGACGGCTACCTCCATCGGCTGGAGGAGGCCGAGCGCCGCGACCACCGCCGGCTCGGCCGGGAGATGGACCTGTTCCATTTCCAGGAGGAGGGACCGGGCGTGGTGTTCTGGCACGCCAAGGGCTGGACGATCTTCCAGGAGCTGATCGCCTACATGCGCCGCCGCCTGAAGGGCGACTACGCCGAGGTGAACGCGCCGCAGATCCTCGACAAGGCCCTGTGGGAGACCTCCGGCCACTGGGGCTGGTACCGCGAGAACATGTTCGCGGCGCAATCGGCCGGCGACGAGGCCGAGGACAAGCGCTGGTTCGCATTGAAGCCGATGAACTGCCCGGGCCACGTGCAGATCTTCAAGCACGGCCTCAAGAGCTATCGCGATCTACCTCTGCGCATGGCAGAATTCGGCGTGGTGCATCGCTACGAGCCGTCGGGGGCGATGCATGGGCTGATGCGCGTGCGCGGCTTCACGCAGGACGACGCGCACATCTTCTGCACCGAGGACCAGCTCGCCGACGAGTGCCTGACGATCAACGACCTGATCCTCTCGACCTACGCCGATTTCGGCTTCGACCAGATCGTGGTGAAGCTCTCGACGCGGCCCGAGAAGCGCGTCGGATCGGACGCGCTGTGGGACCATGCCGAGGCGGTGATGACCCGCGTGCTGGCGCAGATCGAGGCCCAGTCGGGCGGCCGCATCCGCACCGAGGTCAACCCGGGCGAGGGCGCCTTCTACGGGCCGAAGTTCGAGTACGTGCTGCGCGACGCCATCGGCCGCGACTGGCAGTGCGGCACCACGCAGGTGGACTTCAACCTGCCGGAGCGCTTCGGCGCCTTCTACGTCGACGCCGAGAGCCAGAAGGTGCCGCCGGTGATGGTCCACCGCGCGATCTGCGGCTCGATGGAGCGGTTCACCGGCATCCTGATCGAGCATTTCGCGGGTCACTTCCCGCTCTGGCTCGCGCCGGTCCAGGTGGTCGTCGCCACGATCACCGGTGAGGCCGACGCCTATGCCAGGGACGTGGTGCGGGCGCTGACGAAGGCCGGCCTCCGGGTCGAGGCCGATCTGCGCAACGAGAAGATCAACTACAAGGTCCGCGAGCACTCGCTCGCCAAGGTGCCGGTGATCCTGGCGCTCGGCCGCCGCGAGGCCGAGGAGCGCACGGTCTCGATCCGGCGGCTCGGCAGCCAGCAGAC
>CAZZZJ010000091.1:0-1877 GCA_964658355.1 Beijerinckiaceae bacterium | reverse complement strand
CCGCTCTCGACCTTGAATTCGCGGGTGTAGACCTGCCCGTCGTGGCGGGCGATCAGCACGTAGTCGCCCTCCGCGAGGGTGACCTGCGGGAACGCGCCGATCGCCTCGCGGATGGTGTCGCCGCCGGGCGTCAGCACCGAGAAGGCCGTGCCGGCGAACGCCTCGGCGCCGGGATTGGTGACGAGTTTCAGCGTCACCGTGGCGGCCCGGTGGTTGAGCGTGGCGTCGGTGACCTTTCCGTTCTCGACCTTCAGGTCGGCGCGCTGGATCGCGTTCGACTCCCCGTAGGTCGAGACCACGTGATAGGTGCCCTCGGGCAGGCGCAGCAATTCGCCGGCCTTGACGCCGCTGCGCACCAGCCGCCCCTCCGAGTTGGTGCCGATCGGCACGAAGACCGAGAACGAGAGCTGCGCCGGGGCGATCCGGGTGTCGCCGATGGCGCCCGACAGCTTGAGGGCGCCGGCCGCCACCCGCAGGGTGTCGGTCGCGGGCTGGCCGGACATCTGGATCTTCTTGGTGGCGCTGGCGAAACCGTAGGTCACCGAGGCGACGTAGGCGCCCGGCGCGAGCTTGAAGGTCGGTGCCGGGTCGGTGGACCGGGCGACGATGCCGGGCCGGACGCCGTCGGTGCGATCCTCGTAGATCCGCCAGACCAGGCCGGACCGCAGCGGCTGGCCGATGCCCGACAGCAGGGCGGAGAGCGACAGGGTCGCCTCGCCTTCGGGCTGACTCGGAGGAAGGTCCGGCGTCGTGATCGAGGGCGAGGGAAGGCCGCCGCCGAGGCGGTTGCCGAAGGGGTCCGGCGACTGGGCCGTCGCCGCCATGGGCGCGAGGGAGATCAGCAGAACCGATCCGGGCCCGAGCCGCCGTCCGCGCATATCCTTGCCTCTTCCCGCAGGCCGCATCGGCCGAAGGTCCACGCGACCTCGTGTGACCCCGGACCGTGGCGAGCGCAAGGCCGCTCGGCATGGCCGCGCCAAGCCGTCAGCCCGGCTTTCCAGATGGTCCCGCCCGTGCGAAATCCGGGCTCGATCGCGGGAGCGCCCCGCACCGCCCAGCCGAGACGCTCCGATGAACGCCACCCTCGACCTGCTGCGCACCCGCCGCTCCGTGCCGCCCCCGCGGCTGGCCGGGCCGGGCCCGAGTCCGGAGCAGATCGAGACGATCCTGACGCTGGCTTCGCGGGTGCCCGACCACGGCAAGCTCGCGCCGTGGCGCTTCATCGTGATCGCGGGCGCGGCGCGGGAGCGGATCGGGGCGGTGATCGCGAACACCTTCGCCGCCGACAACCCGGCGGCGGATGCCGCACGGCTGGATCTCGAGGCCAAGCGCCTCGCGCACGCGCCGGTCGTCGTCGCGGTCGTCTCCAGGGCCGGTCCGCACGTGAAGATTCCGGAATGGGAGCAGGTCCTGTCGGCGGGCGCCGCCTGCATGAACCTCGTGGTCGCCGCCAATGCCGAGGGCTTCGCCACCGCCTGGCTGACGGAATGGTATGCCTACGACCGTCGCGTGCTCGAAGCCCTCGGCCTCGATCCGCGCGAGAAGCTTGCGGGCTTCATCCATATCGGGGCGCCCGAGGAGATTCCGTCGGACCGGCCGAGGCCGGACCTCGCCGAGATCGTCACGCACCTGTAGGGTGGCGCGATGCATTACGCCCCCGACGACCGCACCCTGCCGCACAATCCGCTGAAGGCGATCGTCGCGCCGCGCCCGATCGGCTGGATCAGCGCCATGAGCCGTGAGGGCAAGCTCAACCTCGCGCCGTACTCGTTCTTCAACGCGGTCGCCGACGACATGGTCGCGTTCTCCTCCAGCGGCCGCAAGGACGCGATGACCTTCGCGGAGGAGGGCGGCGATTTCGTCTGCAACCTCGCCAC
>CAZZZJ010000090.1:4621-9735 GCA_964658355.1 Beijerinckiaceae bacterium | reverse complement strand
CGTCGAGAGCGGCACCTTCGACGGCCTGGTCGCGCAGAACGGGCGCTTCGCGGAATTGGCCCGGGCGCAGTTCATGGCGGCCGAGGCCGACGAGGACGAGGCGGTGCTGGCGCTCGCGGCGTGAGGCGTTTCAGGCTTCGGTACAGATGCGCGGGCGGGCCGAAAGGTCCGCCCTCGTGCGTTCGGGAGAGGTCGAGCCGAGAACCCCGCACGCCTCACGACGGTCGCGTCGTTCCCCGATCTCCTGCCCCCTCCTCCCTCTGTGGGGAGCCATTGGATTCCTGGACGTCTCGTTTTCGGATCCGACATCCTTCCCGTCATCCCGGGCTCTGCTGCGCAGCCCCAGGTTGACGAAGTGGTGTCGCTCGGCAGTGGTTTCGGTCGGCTTCGATGCGTGGTGCGAATCCAGTCGTTCCGCGGGGGAGCGACAGGCGAGGACGTCAGCCGCGACGCGTCTCGATCGCGTCACGGCGGAAGAAAAACGGCCCGTCTCCCGTTTCGGGGAGCGGGCCGGATGAGGTGCGGATCACATGGAGTCTGAGGGCAAACCGCTCGAAGCGGACTCGGTTCCCGGCAAAGTGCTTCGTCCTAGGGAGGCGCCGGCCGCGACTGGCGAGCCTGCATCCGCGCCCTCAGCCGGTTGCGCCGAGCCGCGATCACCGTGCCGTTGATCTCGCCGCCGAACAGGAACATCGCCGCGAGCCAGTAGAGGAACACCAGGAACACCATCGCTGTGGCGAGGCCCCCATAGGTCGAGGCGTAGGCGTTCGAGAACCGGTCGAGGTAGAACCCGAAGCCCAACCCGGCGAAGAACCACAGCAGCAGCGTCACGCCGATGCCGGGCAGCACCGCCAGGAACGAGCGCCGGCCGGCGGCGACGAACTTGTGGGCGATGATCAGCACGGCCGCGAGCAGTAGCGCCGTGATGCCGATCCGGGCGATCGCGACGGTGAGCCCGAGGGGCTCCAGCCCCGGCGCCACGAGGACGACCTTGCGCCAGATCAGCGGGCCCAGCACCACGAGCAGGGCGAAAGCCAGCATCGCACAGGCGCCGCAGACGACGTAGCCGATCGATTCGAGCCGCGTCAGCCACCACGGCCGCATCTCGCGCAGGCCGTAGGCGCGATTGAGCCCGACCCGCAGGCTCTCGACACCCGACGACGAGAAGTACAGCGCCAGCACCGCGCCGACCGTCAGCACCCCGCCCCGCTGCTCGGTGAGCACCCGGTGGACCTCGCCGACGATCGGCTTGGCGACCTCGCGCGGCCAGGCATCGAAGATCAGTACGCCGGCTTCGTCGGCCAGCGACTTGGTACCGAGGAGGCCGGCGAGCGCCGCGAGCAGGATCAGGAACGGGAACAGCGAGGTGAGGATCGACAGCGCGATATGGCTGGCGATCGCCCAACCGTCATGGGACACGAACCGCTGCGCGGCGATGCCGGCGACTTCCAGGGCCGTCCGCAGGCGTCTCATGGGCGAAGCCGGGATTTTGCGGACCCTTGGCGGGACGGACGCGACGCCACAAAGATGCGAGGCGCAGCACGGCGACGTGCGCGCATCCCTTCGCCCCGTCCAGGGGGAGAGGGGGCCTGGGTGTCACGTCGCAATCCTGGGGTCGAAGTCGGTGTCACGGTCGATGATGCCGTCTCGTGGCGGAGCGTCGCCTCGGGCGATACGTGATCGCCCGGGGCGCCTCGTCAACGCGTCGGCGGCCGGTCCGGGGCGTTCGGTGCCGGGGTGAAGCCTTCGGGCAACGCGGATCGTCCCTGCTCGATGGCGGACAGAACGGGCCGCCTTTTCGGTTGTCACCACGAGCCCGGCATGTTGCCTGCGCCGCATCATGCCGACCCTCATCGCCAACGTCCTGGTTCCGAGCCTGTTCGTCCTCATCTGGTCGACCGGCTTCATCGCAGCGCGCTACGTCGCCCCGCACACCGCGCCGTTGCCCTTCGTGGCCCTGCGGGTGATCGCCGTCGCCGTTGTGCTGGCGGGAATCGCGTTCGCGCTCGGCGCACGCTGGCCGCGGACGCGGGCGGGCTGGCGCGACGCGATGGTCGCGGGCGTCCTGATGCAGGGATGCTACATCGTCGGCGTGTTCTGGGCGATCCATCGCGGCCTGCCCGCGGGGATCGCGGCGCTGGTCGGAAGCCTGCAGCCGCTGGCAACCGCGATGCTCGCCGGGCCGGTGCTCGGAGAAGCGGTGAGCCTGCGGCGCCGGTTCGGGATCGGCCTCGGATTCCTCGGAGCCGGCCTGGTGCTCGCCCCGAAGATCGGCGCCGCCGACGCGGCCGGCATCCCGCCCGTCGCCCTCGCGGCTTGCGCAGGCGCGGTGGCGGCGATCACCCTGGGCACGCTCTGGCAGAAGCGCACGGGCGCCGGCGCGGATCTTCTCGCCACGGCGACCCTGCAGTTCGTCGGCGCCTGCGGCGTCGCGGTACCGCTGGCGCTCGTCTCCGGCAGCGGCCTCTCCGTGCCGCTGCTGCTGCCGGTCTGGCTCGGGATGGCGTGGTCGGTGCTGGTGAGTTCGGTCGCCGGCATCCTGCTCCTGCTGCTGCTGATCCGCCGCGGCGCGGTGGCCGGCGTGTCGGCACTGCTGTTCCTGGTGCCCCCGGTCTCGGCGACGATCGCCTACCTGATGTTCGACGAGGCGCTGACCGCGCTCCAGATCGCCGGCATGGCGGTGGCCGCGATCGGCGTCGCGGTGGCGAACCGGGGCTGAGCGCCCCCTTGCGCCCGCCGGGCGCAGCGCCAACCCGGCCCAAAGTTCAAGGCGAATTGCAAGCGGCCGCTTGAAGAATTTGCTACGTCCAGGCCAATCGGGTCCTATATTGCCTGCAACCGGAAACGTTCAGACGAAAGTGTCAGCCATGTCCGCTTCGCCCGCCTTCCAGACCGAGCCGCAGGATCTCGTCGCCCTCACGCAGGCCGCCGGCGAGTCCGCCAAGAAGCTCGTCGCCGAGGCGACCCGCCGAGTCCGCACCCGCGTCCTGGGCTCCGACGGCAAGGTCGATGCCGCCAAACTCGAGGCCGAGCAGCACGCCGCCCACGGGCTCGCCTGGATCGCCACCTACGGCGAGGCGGTGCGCGAACTCGGCACCTATGCCGCGGCCCTGCGCGATGCCGGGCGGCTGGGCGAGACCGAGACGCTGCTCGTGAAGATCGGTGCAGGCGAGTACCTCGACCAGATGTTCTCCGGCATCCCGATGAGCCAGGGCGAGATGGTGCGCCCGGTCGGCTCGCTCGGGCTCACGGCCCGCGAGGTTCAGCAGCTCCGCTCCGAGGCCGTCGAGGCGATGATCGCCGACGGCAACACGCCGGAGAACCGCGCCGCCCTGGTCCAGAAGATCCGCGACGGCGCGGCGTCCGCGACGGTCGGCGATTCCGGGCTCGACGAAGACATGGAGGCGATCCGCTCCGAGATGCGCCGCTTCGGCAAGGCCGAGGTGGTGAGCCAGGCTCACGAGTGGCACCTGAAGAACGACTACATCCCGATGGAAATCGTCACCAAGATGGCCGAGCTCGGCGTCTTCGGCCTGACGATCCCCGAGGAGTACGGCGGCATGGGCCTGCCGAAGATCTCCATGTGCGTGGTCTCGGAGGAGCTGTCGCGCGCGTATATCGGCGTCGGCTCGCTCGGAACGCGCTCCGAGATCGCCGCCGAGCTGATCCTGTGCGGCGGCACCGAGGAGCAGAAGCAGCGCTTCCTGCCCAAGATCGCGTCCGGCGACATCCTGCCGACCGCGGTGTTCACCGAGCCGAACACCGGCTCCGACCTCGCCTCGCTCCGCACCAAGGCGGTGAAGGACGGCGAGACCTGGAAGATCTCGGGCAACAAGACCTGGATCACCCACCCCGTCCGCGCCGACATCATGACGGTGCTGGTCCGCACCAAGCCCGAGGAGAAGGGCCACCGCGGCCTCTCCATGCTGATCGCCGAGAAGCCCCGCGGCACCGACGCGGAGCCGTTCCCGGTGGATGGCCTCACCGGCGGTGAGATCGAGGTGCTCGGCTACCGCGGCATGAAGGAGTACGAGCTCGCCTTCGAGAACTTCGAAGTGCCGGCCGGCAACCTCCTCGGCGAGGTCGAGGGCAAAGGCTTCGCCCAGTTGATGCAGACCTTCGAATCGGCCCGCATCCAGACCGCGGCCCGCGCCGTCGGCGTGGCGCAGTCGGCCCTCGACCTCGGCCTGCGCTACGCCGAGGACCGGGTGCAGTTCGGCAAGCCGCTGATCAGCTTCCCGCGGGTCGCCGACAAGCTCGCGATGATGGCGGTGGAGATCAACATCGCCCGCCAACTCACCTACTTCTCGGCGCGCGAGAAGGATGCGGGCAAGCGCTGCGACCTCGAGGCCGGCATGGCCAAGCTCCTCGGCGCCCGCGTCGCCTGGGCGTCCGCCGACAACGCCCTGCAGATCCACGGCGGCAACGGCTTCGCGCTCGAATATGCCATCAGCCGCGTGCTCTGCGACGCCCGCATCCTCTCGATCTTCGAGGGCGCGGCCGAGATCCAGGCCCAGGTCATCGCCCGCCGCCTGCTCGAGGCGGCGTGAGGGGAGCTGTTCCCTCCCCCCTCTGCGGGGGAGGGACGCGATGCGCTCGTTCCGGAGCGGCTCCGTCACCTACCAGCTGGTCAGCACCGAGCCGCCGAAGGTCTTGTCGATGAAGGCCTTGGTCTCGGGCGAGCGGTAGCTCTCGATCAGCGCCTTCACCCAAGGCTTGTCCTTGTCGGCGCTGCGCACCGCCAGCACGTTGACGTAGGGGCCCTTGGGCTCCTCCCGCAGGATCGCATCCGACGGTTTCAAGCCGGCAGGCGTCGCGAAGTTGGTGTTGATCGCCGCTGCATCCACATCGTCCAGCGAACGCGGAGTCTGCGCGGCGTCGACCTCGATGAACTTGAGCTTGCGCGGGTTCTCGACGATGTCGGCGACGCCCGGCTTGAAGCCGACGCCCGGCTTCAGCTTGATCACGCCTTTGTCCTGCAGGAGCAGCAGCGCGCGGCCGCCGTTGGTCGGGTCGTTCTGGATCGCCACCATGCCGCCTTTCGGCACCGCGTCGAAGCTCTTGTGACGCTTCGAGTAGATCCCGAGCGGGAAGTTCACCGTCTGCGCGACGCT
>CAZZZJ010000090.1:0-4521 GCA_964658355.1 Beijerinckiaceae bacterium | reverse complement strand
TCAGGCCCGGCGGATGCGCCGGTTGAGGCGGCGGGCGAGGCGGTCGCCGAGGCTCTGGACCGCCTGGACGAGGACGATCAGCACCACCACCACCGCCAGCATCATCTCGGGCATGAAGCGCTGGTAGCCGTAGCGGATGCCGAGGTCGCCCAGGCCCCCGCCGCCGACCGCGCCGACCATGGCGGAGAAGCCGAGCAGCGACACCACCGCCAGCGTCAGCCCCAGCACGATCCCGGGCAGCGCCTCGGGCAGCAGCACCTTGAGGATGATCTGCAGGGGGCTCGCCCCGAAGGCGCGTGCCGCCTCGACGAGGCCGCCGTCGACCTCGCGGATCGCCGCCTCCACGAGGCGGGCGATGAACGGCGTCGCCGCGATGGTCAGCGGCACCGTCGCGGCGCTGGTGCCGATCGAGGTGCCGGCGATCAGCCGCGTGAACGGGATGATCGCCACGACGAGGATGATGAAGGGCGTCGAGCGCGTTGCGTTGACCACGAAGCCGAGCGCACCGTTGATCCACGGCGCGGCAAGCAGCTCGCCCCGCCGGCTCGTCGCCAGGAAGACGCCGAGCGGCAGGCCGAACACGGTGCCGAGCCCGGCAGCGAGCGCCACCATGTAGAGCGTATCGCCGGTCGCCTGGACGAGGAGGCGCAGCAGCTCAGGCGACATGGCGGCTCTCGATCGCGGGGGCGAGGTGGCCGACCAGGTCGACGGCGAGGTTCCGGGCGCGCAGGAACGCCCCGGCGCGGGCCGCCACGTCGGGGCCGGGCGGCAATGCGACGATCAGCGACCCGAAGGGCTCGCCGCCGATCTCGTCGACGGTGCCCGACAGGATGTTGGCCTCGATGCCGGTCTCGCGGGCCAGCCGCGCGACGATCGGGTCGGTGGCGTGGGCGCCGCTGAAGGTGATGCGGAACACCGCGGCCGTGCCGGGTCCGGCTTCCGGGCGCAGCCGCTGGGCGAGCGTGGGCGGCAGGCTCAGGCCCATCTCGCCGGCGAGCAGCGTGCGGGTGATCTCGGCCTGCGGACGGGTGAACACGTCGAACACGCGGCCGGCCTCGACGATGCGGCCGTGTTCCAGCACCGCGACGCGATCGGCGATGGCGCGGATCACCGACATCTCGTGGGTGATGAGCACGATGGTCAGGCCGAGGTCGCGGTTGATGCGGGCGAGCAGGTCGAGGATCGAGCGGGTCGTCTCGGGATCGAGGGCCGAGGTCGCCTCGTCGGAAAGCAGTACCTTCGGTCCGGTAGCCAGCGCCCGCGCGATGCCGACGCGCTGCTTCTGGCCGCCCGACAACGCGGCGGGATAGCTGTCGCGCTTGTCGGCGAGGCCGACGAGATCGAGCAGTTCCGCCACCCGCGCGCGGATCGCGGGGCGCGGCACGCCGGCGATCTCCAGGGGCAGGGCCACGTTTCCGGCGGCGCTGCGCGAGGCGAGCAGGTTGAAGTGCTGGAACACCATGCCGATGCGGCGGCGCACGTCACGCAGGCCGCGCTCGTCGAGGCTCGAGACCTCCGCGCCGTCGACGACGACGCGGCCCGAGGTCGGCTTCTCCAGGCCGTTGAGCAGACGGATCAGCGTCGATTTGCCGGCGCCCGAACGCCCGATGATCCCGAGTACGCTGCCGGTCGCGACGGCGAGGTCGAGATCCGACAGGGCGGCGACGGGTCGTCCGTCGGTGCCGGCCGGATAGCTTTTGCCGACGGCCTCGATCCGGATCAGAGGCTCGCCCGCGTTCCCTGGCGGCGTCGCCTCCGGCGGGCGCCGGGCGTCCTCACCGGTGTCTGGGTCGGCCAAGGGTCTCGTCTTCCATGCTGAAATCGGCCGGTGGCCGACGACGGGTCCGGCGCATTGTGCAAGCGCCCGCGGCGCGGTCAATGGAAACTCTTCCCCAAAGTGGCCCCGGCCGGAGACGGCAGTGCTGCGAAACCCCTCCGAGCGCGGAAGAGAGCCGGTCGTTTTCCGCTCGGCGGCGGGCCGGATGTCGCCCCGGCGAGCGAGACCGTCATGGCGCGGCGATCTCGGCGACCGGGTGCGGCGCGTCTACGAGAAGCAGCGCCCGCAGCCCGGCCGCGGCGTCACCGGCCGGACGGTCGAGGGCCAGCCGCACGGCCTCGATCCGGGCGCCGCATCGCGCCACGGCGCGCCGGGCATGCCGCCGCGGCCGGACGACCTCGGCCTCGGTCTCCGCCGTTGTCGCGCCCTGCCGACGCGCCTGGACGATCAGAGCCGGCAGGCTCGGCACCGGATGCCGGGCGTGTCGCAGGGTCTCCTCGATCGCCACGACGTCGCCGGTCACGATGGCCTCGCAATCGCCGGCCTCCGCGTCCCGCATCGCCGCCAGTGCCGCGTGGCCGAACGCCCGGACCGTGGCGTCGTCGGCTCCGCGGAACAGGCCCCTGAGGTATGCGCTCGCCCGAAGCCGCAAACCATCGGTCGCCTCCGCCTCCGACCGCCCGGCGCGGTAGCCGTCGCGATACCAGGCGGCGATCCGATCGATCGCGATGGGGTCGGCCCCGCCGAGGACAGGCAGGTTGCGCAGGACCTGCGCACGGGCGGCCTGCGGGCCGTCGTCGTCGTCGAGGGTCGAGTCGGGGAAGCGGTCCGCCTCCACGATCTCGGTCACGGCGCCGGCCTGGATCAAACGCGTCGCGTCGGGCATCCAGATGTCGTCGGAGGAGACAGCCAGCGCCTCCGCGGTGAAGTCCGGGGCGAGGCCGGCATCGCGGTAGGCCGCCCGTTCGGGGCTGGAATCGACCGCGAAGGTCTGGCCGAGCAGGCCGGCCTCGTAGGGCGCGTGGAAGCCGAGTCGACCGCTCGCGCCGAGGTAGCGCGCACGGCCGCGGACGAAGGCGAGCGTGCAGGCGGAGGCGCACGCGTCGGGCACGTAGGTGTCGAGGCCGTACTCGGCGATCAGTCCCCCGAGCGCCAACCCTTCCTCGACGAGGCCGCCGCCGCTGGTCAGGTGGATGCGCCGCACTTGGCGGTGCGCGGCGAGCAGCGCCGCGACCCGCATCGCGACGCCGTCCATCAGGTCGCCGGCGACCCGCACGTCCGCCCCGCCCGGGCCAAGGCTGACCCGCGCCGCCGCGTCCGCGGAATCGGGCTGGAAGCGCTGGGCGAGGTCCGTCGAGGCGCTGACGAAGGCCATCCGAAGGTTGATCCGCGCGTCGGCGGAACCCGCGCCAGCCGCGGCAGCGGCGAGGCCGAGGGCCGCCATGCAGGCCAACAGGCTCCGCGGCGAGACGGGACGAACTCCAATGATCGGCATGCCGGAACCTCTCGCCCTCCGCGGTCGCGCAGGTCGCCTCACGGGATGGAAGTCGGGATTGGATCGGCTGGGCGGCCTCGCCCC
Organism: Beijerinckiaceae bacterium; assembly: GCA_964658355.1. Classification (GTDB taxonomy): domain Bacteria; phylum Pseudomonadota; class Alphaproteobacteria; order Rhizobiales; family Beijerinckiaceae; genus Methylobacterium. The sequence goes on along the minus strand of CAZZZJ010000090.1, from coordinate 1,165 downwards.
GCCGCCGAGACCGGGCCGGTCAGGCCGTCTCGCTCGCGAGATAGGCGACCATCATCTCGGCGACGGCGCGGCCGGCATAGGCCGGCGGGCTCTCGCCCCGTCGCACCGGAAAGGCGTCGACGATCCTGCGGCCGGCCAGGATGCCCCGGACCTCGTCGGGCAACAGGCCATCGTCGACGGCGGTCGCGAAGGCGGCCCGGCCGTAGCGGCGACGGCGCACCTGTGCCGCCGCGGCAAAATCTGGGGATGCGAAGGCGTGGGGAGCGTGCGTGCGTCCCGTACCGGACGCGTCAAGTGTTGCGTCGTGAGAGCCCATTGCCGAAGTCCTTCCATGCTCGATTCCGATCGTTGTCCGTGCCGTCGATGCGGCAACACGAAAGGATCGAGCCGGTCGGCAGGTGGAACGCGTTCATCGCGACGATCATGCGGTCCTCCAAGCGGCGTCGGCACGGCACTGTTCTGCCGGGGAAACGGTGCCTGCACCGCCCTGTGCGTTCGATGATCAGGACAATACCCCGCGCCTCCAGGGATGTGCTTCCAAAGTTCCTGGATGTTGCAGAACGGTTCTGATGCGGATGGAGCGATCGGCAGAAGGATTGCGGTCGCCCCCACGGGAGCGCCGCCGCGGATTTGCGCCGGCGCCCCACTGGCGTTCCGCGCTGGCGCACGCCAGGATCAGCGCCATGCACGACGGCACCCGCGTGGAGATCACGCCCGAGATCCTGCTCAAGGCCTATGCCGCCGGCATCTTTCCGATGGCCGAGGACGCGGACGACCCGACGCTGTACTGGGTCGAGCCCCGGGCCCGCGGCGTGCTGCCGCTCGACGGGTTCCGGGTATCGCGGCGTCTGGCCCGCACGGTGCGCTCGGACGCGTTCGAGGTCCGCAGCGACACCGATTTCGACGGGGTGATCAGCGGCTGCGCCGCCCCGCGCCGCGACAGCGAGCGCACCTGGATCAACGGCCGCATCCGCGAGCTCTACGGCGCCCTGTTCGACAGCGGCCACGCCCACACGGTCGAGGTCTATGCCGGCACGCCGCGCCGCCTGGTCGGCGGCCTGTACGGGGTGTCGATGGGGGCGGCCTTCTTCGGCGAGAGCATGTTCCACGAGGTGCGCGACGCCTCGAAGGTGGCCCTCGTCCACCTGATGGGCCGGCTGCGCGC
>CAZZZJ010000089.1:0-9758 GCA_964658355.1 Beijerinckiaceae bacterium | reverse complement strand
CTCGCCGTCGCCGTGAAGGAGGCCTTCACCGCCTACGAGGGACTTTGGTTCGGTTGGAGCGGCAACATCAGCGAGGAGCCCTCCGAGGAGCCGACGCTGATCGAACGCGACCGCGTCCAATACGCGGTGGTCGACCTCTCGCCCCAGGACCACGAGGAGTACTACGCCGGCTTCGCCAACCGGGCATTGTGGCCGATCATGCACTACCGGCTGGGTCTCGGCGTCTTCTCGCGCTCGGATTATGCCGGATACTGCCGCGTCAACCGCATCTTCGCCCGGGCGCTGGCCAAGCTCGTCGAGCCCGACGACATCATCTGGGTGCACGACTACCACCTGCTGCCGATGGCGGCCGAGCTCCGCGGCCTCGGGCTCGCGAACCCGATCGGCTACTTCCACCACATCCCGTGGCCGGCCGCCGACGTGTTCAACACGCTGCCCGCGAGCAACGACCTGTTGCGCGCGATCGCCGATTACGACCTGATCGGCCTGCAGACCGATCCGGACGTTCAGAACCTGTCGCGCAACCTGATCGACACCCTTCGCGCCATCCCGCTCGGCGGCGGCTCGCTGATGGTGGACGGGCGCAGGACCCGCATCCGTAGCTTCCCGATCGGGATCGATGTCGCCGGCTTCAAGGAGGCGGCCGAGAAGGCCGGCTCCAACAAGGTCGTGCGCGAGACGATGGCCGGCCTGCGCACCCGCAAGCTCCTCATCGGCGTCGACCGGCTCGATTACTCCAAGGGCGTGCCCGAGCGGATGGAGGCGGTCGAGCGCTTCTTCGCCTCGAACCCGGACCAGCGCGGCAACGTCACCTACATCCAGATCACGCCGAAATCCCGCAGCGAGGTGCCGGAATACGAGCAGCTCTCGCGCACCGTCAACGAGACGGTCGGCGAGATCAACGGCGCGCTCGGTGACCCGGCCTGGACGCCGATCCAGTACGTCACCAAGGCCTATCCCCGACCGGTGCTGGCCGGGCTCTATCGCGCCGCCCGCGTCGGTCTCGTGACGCCGATGCGCGACGGGATGAACCTCGTCGCCAAGGAATACGTCGTCGCCCAGAGCGAGGACGACCCGGGCGTGCTCGTGCTGTCGAAGTTCGCAGGTGCGGCACGGCAATTGCCGGAAGCGCTGATGGTGAACCCCTACGACCGCTTCGAGGTCGCGGAGGCGATCCGGACCGCGCTCTACATGCCGCGCGCCGAGCGCCTGGAGCGCTGGAAGCCGATGGTCGAGCGCATGACCCGCGAGGATGTCGATTGGTGGGCGCGCAACTTCCTCTCGGAACTCGAAAACTTCCGCACCGTGGAGCGCGAGCCGCCCACGACGGCCGCCGCGGCCGAGTAGAGCCCGCCGGGCTCCCGGCACGCCGCACAGACCATTCGCCGCGACGGCTTGATCCAGGATCGCACTTGCGCCCACACCGGCACCCGGCCGGGGGGACGAACGAGTGTCGGATTCGCGTATGATCGCCGTCGACGACGGCGTGCCGGCACCGCTCGGCGCGCATTTCGACGGACGCGGCGTCAACTTCGCCCTGTTTTCCGAGCATGCGACTGCGGTCGATCTCTGCCTGTTCGAACCGGGCGAGCGCCATGAGAGCCGCACGATCCGGCTGCCCTGCCGCAGCGACGATGTGTGGCACGGATACCTGCGCGGCGTTCTGCCGGGCCAGCTTTACGGATATCGCGTGCATGGGCCGTGGGATCCGGCGCGCGGGCACCGGTTTAATCCCTCGAAGCTCGTCCTCGATCCCTATGCCCGCGAGATCCGCGGCAGGATCCGCTGGCACGACGCGCTCTATGGCCACCGCCGCGGCCTGCAGCGGGAGGACCAGATCGATCGGCGCGACAGCGCGGTCTACATGCCGAAATCGGTGGTCACCGCGCCGGAGGTGCCGAATCTGGCCCTGCAGCCGATCCGACGGCCGCTCTCGGAAACGGTGATCTACGAGGCGCACGTCAAGGCGCTCACGATGACCCATCCGGCCGTGCCGGAGGCAGAGCGCGGCACCTACGCGGCCCTGGCGCACCCGGCGATCATCGAACACCTGTGGAAGCTCGGCGTCACCGCGCTCGAGTTGCTGCCGATCCAGGCCTTCGCCGACGACCGATTCCTCGTGGAGAAGGGGCTCGTGAACTTCTGGGGCTACTCGCCCCTCGGCTATTTCGCGCCCGATCCGCGCTACCTCGGCGACGGCGGCCTCGGCGGGCTGAAGGCGGCGATCCGGGAGCTCAATGCCGCCGGCATCGAGACGATCCTCGACGTGGTCTACAACCACACCGCCGAAGCCGGCCATACCGGCCCGACCCTGTCGTTCCGCGGCATCGACAATGCCAGCTACTACAAGCTCGACCCCGAGAACCCGCGCCGCGACGTCGACTGCACCGGATGCGGCAACACCCTGGATGTCGCGCATCCCCGCGTGATGCAGATGGTGCTCGATTCGCTTCGGCACTGGGCGACGGCCTACGGCATCGCCGGCTTCCGCTTCGACCTCGCCACCAGCCTCGGCCGTGCGCCGTCCGCGTTCTCGGCCGATGCCGCCTTCTTCCAGGCGGTGGCGCAGGACCCGGTGCTGGCCCGCGTGAAGATGATCGCCGAGCCCTGGGACCTCGGCGAGAACGGTTACCGGCTCGGCGGCTATCCGCGTGGGTGGAGCGAGTGGAACGACCAGTTCCGCGACGCGGCCCGCGGCTTCTGGCGCGGCGACGACGGCCAGCTCGCCAAGCTGACGCAAGGACTGACCGGTTCACGCGAGGTGTTCGCCCCGTCCGGGCGGTCGCCGCTGGCCAGCATCAACTTCGCCGCGACCCATGACGGCTACACGCTCGCCGACGTGGTCGCTTACGAGGAGAAGCACAACGGGGCGAACGGCGAGGACAACCGCGACGGCCACGGCCACAACGTCTCGCGCAACTACGGCGTCGAAGGACCGACCGAGGATCCGGCGATCCGCGCCGTCCGCGCACGGCAGGTGCGCAACCTCCTCGCCACGGTGATGCTGGCGCAGGGCGTGCCGATGCTGCTGATGGGCGACGAGCGCTCGCGCTCGCAGGGCGGCAACAACAACGCCTATTGCCAGGACAATCCGACCAGCTGGATGGACTGGTCGAGCGATCCCGATCCGGACCTCGGATCGTTCGTCTCCAACCTCACGCGCCTGCGCCGCGAGACTCCGGCCTTGCGCCGCAACCGGTTCTTCGACGGCGCGCCGATCGATGCCGCGAGTCCGCTGCGCGACGTGCACTGGCTCTCGCCCTGCGGCGCGGAGATGGATGCCGAGGCCTGGGGCGACCACGTCCGGCGCGCCTTCGGGATGCAGATCGGAAACGACCTCGATCGCGGCCGCATCCTGATCCTGGTCAATGCCGATCCCAAACCGTGCGATTTCCGCCTCGCCGGTGTGATCGGCGGTCCATGGCTGCCGATCTTCGACACCACCTCCGCCACCGGCGCCGTCCCCCCGGAGGCGGGCCGCCATCCGGCGGGATCCGTCATTCCGCTATCCGGGCGCGCGATCCTGGTCCTGGCCGAAGCCGAAGCCGAAGCGGAGCACAAGGCGCCGGCAGTCGGCTTCGTCCGAGCCTGACGACCGCTGCCCGAAACCGAATCGCAACGGATCGGCAACTATGCTGTCGCCCGGGAAAACGCGGTTGGAAGCGGCATGGGCGGGCAGGACCGGGAGATCGCCGCCGACGTGACGGCGCGTGCCATCGACGTCTCGATCGTGATGCCGTGCCTCGACGAGGTGCGCGCATTGCCGACCGCGATCGCGAGTGCGCGGGCGGCCCTCGAAACCCTCGCTGCCGCAGGGCTGACCGGGGAGATCGTGATCGCCGACAACGGCAGCACCGATGGCAGCCAGGCGCTTGCCGAAAGCCTCGGTGCCCGCGTCGCTCCGGTCTTTGAGCGCGGCTACGGCGCAGCGCTGGCCGGCGGCTTCCAGGCGGCGCGCGGGCGCTACCTCGTGATGGGCGATGCCGACGGCTCGTACGATTTCCGCGATGCCGTCGCGATGGTGGGCGCGCTGCGCGACGGGGCGGACCTGTGCATGGGGTCCCGCTTCCGCGGCGGGATCGCTCCGGGCGCGATGCCGTGGAAGAACCGCTACATCGGCAACCCGGTGCTCACCGGCATCCTCAACCTGCTGTTCCGGACCGGCGTCGAGGACGCCCATTGCGGCCTGCGCGCGTTGACCAAGGGCTGCTTCAAGCGCTTGGCGCTGCGCGGCAGCGGCATGGAATTCGCCAGCGAGATGGTGATCAAGGCGGCGCTGAAGGGCGAGCGGATCGCGCAGGTGCCCGCCACGCTCTCACCGGACCGGCGCGGACGCCCACCGCACCTGCGCCCCTGGCGCGACGGCTGGCGCCACCTGCGCTACCTTCTGATGCTGAGCCCGACGTGGCTGTTCGCGATCCCCGCGACGATGCTGGCCGGTTTCGGGCTCACCATCCTGGCGGCCGTCTTGTGCGCGACGCTCGCCGGGCTCGACGGCCGATTCTTCTTCGGCAATTACTGGTCGATCCTCGCCGGAGCGACCGTGGGCCTCGGGCATAGCTGCGGCATCCTCGCCGTGGCGACACACCTGTACGGCGTGCGCGAAGGCTATCGCCGCACCGGCGCCCGATCGGCTCGCTGGGCCCCTTGGATCTCGCTCGAGACGATGCTGCTGTCGGGCGTCGGCGCCGTCCTGGCCGGCATCGGCATCCTCTCGGCCGTCGTCTGGTACTGGTCCGGTCACGGCTACGCGCAGATCGGCAGCGTCCTCCCCGCCGTCGCCGGTACGACGCTGCTGGTCGTCGGGATGCAGAACGCTCTCGGGGGCTTCCTGCTCGCGGTAATCGGCGGGAACGAGGCGGATTTCCTGCGGCAGCGCAGCCACGATCCGCTGCCTCCGATCGTCGCTGATCGGCTCGCCGACACGGTGTCGACGGGCGCGCTGAGAAAGGCCGGCCGGCGGTAGCACCGGGCTCGCCGAGCATCGCCCGACCGCACTGGGATGCGTCGAGGAAACCACCCACGACCGGCTTTCGCACCGCGCGGAACGACGTGCGGATCCGGTGAGACGCGGATCGCTTCAGGGGCGGCAGACGGCGACGCTGTACTCGTAATCCATGCCGGGCCGGGCTTCCTCGACGGCGTGCCAAGCGGGTCGATCGTAGAGGAACCGCGGCAACTTCAGGGCTTGATTGATGCGGACGGCCAGGTTTGCCGGAGACGCCCGACCGATCGCGTCCAGCGAAGCGCTACGCCACCGCGTGACGCGGTTCTGGCCGTAGATCGTACACTGCGAGAAGACATCGGACAGAAGTCGCCGAAAATCCGCGACATCGTATTCCCGAACATGAAACCGATTCCACGGCGTCGAGGTCATCGTATGGCCGGGACTGTACACGTACCGATTGGGCGTTGAGCAGATGAACGTTCCGCCGGCTTTGAGGACACGCCGCGCCTCGCGCAGGAGGGCGGCGGCATCGCCGACGTGCTCCAGGGTCTCGAAGGACACGTAGAGATCCGCCGCGCCGTCGGGAACGGGCAGACGGGTCGCGTCCGCCTCTTCGACGACGACGTTCGCGAGGCCGCGGCACGAGGCCTGCGTCGCGGCGACGGCCGTCGGGCTGATGTCGAAGGCATGGATCCGCAGCGCTCCGGCATCGGCGAACATGCGTGTCCCGATGCCGGATCCGCAGGCGCAATCCACGACCACGGCATCCGCGGCGAAGTTGGCGGCGAATGCGAATCGCTGCAGATGCTCATGCCTGATCCACGGCGGCGTGAAGCGCAGGTCGCTGAATCGTTCATGCTCGACGCTGGTGACCGACATCGTTCGATCCTATCCAATCCGAAATTCGTCGGCGAACGAAGCGGACGCTTTCGACGCCTGCTCGCAGACATCGCATGGTGCGCAGTCTTTCGCGTCCCGCGGCCGTTCGGGCGCGGCGGGTTCAGTAGCTCAAGCGATACAGGGTCGCGACGACCGCACTGACCGGGCGCGGCCAGATGCGCCGAAACATCGTCAGGTCCTCGGAACGACGTCGCCCGTCCGCAATCAGGCCGGCGGTCGCGCTCAAGGCGTTGTGTCGGCGACCGACCAGGCGATCCGGCACGGACAGGAAGCGTTCGCCCCGATCGAGCAGGCGCCACCAGGCATCCCAGTCGAGATTGCTGGCGTAGCCCTCCGAGAAGGCGAAATCGGGCAGCCGCCGTCGGTCGAGCGTCACCGACGAACACGGGAGCGGGTTGCCGAGCGAGAGGAATGCCCGCAGCCGCAGCCGCGACGGCCGATCGCGGCGACCGATCGCTGCCGCCGCAAGCAGATGCTTGACCCGCGAAATCCTCGAGGCGACCCGGCTTCCGGCATCATCGATTTCCTCGTACCCGGTGAAGCAGAGTGCTCCATCGTGGCGGGCGAAGGCGTCGAGCGTCCGTTCCGCGAAGGCCTCCGCGTAGACGTCGTCCTGATGAGCGAGGGTGACGTAGCGGGCATCGGTCGCGCGCAATCCGAAGTTCCAATCCGCCGCGATCCCGTCCCGGATCGGGTTCAGCACCACCGGGATGCGGTGAGCATGCGCCGTCTCATCGATGAAGGCGGAGGGCGTGGAGGTCGTGACGACGATCTCGCTGTGCTCGGACTGGCGCTTGAGCGAGTGCAGGCACGCATCGAGGAAGGGCGAGCAGCCGTAGGCGGGTACGACGAAGGCATGCCGGCTGTCGGTCCGGGCAGTCTGCGCAGCACGGGCTTCGTCCCGTTCGGCCATCGTACGCCCTCGTCTCGGACAGCGCACGGCTCACGTGCGGATCCGGCCTCGCATCCGGGACGATCGGCCAGGCCGGTTAAAAGCGCGTGCAAGGACGACGTTTTTCGTGCGCCGTGCCCGATCGCTCAAGGCAGCGCCACCGGCATCGTCGGACAGGGGCCGCCCACCGTGCGCGCGATGTACGCATCGGCTCGATCCGCCGCGGCGACTTCGCTTGCAATGCCGAGCTTGGCCCCTTCTTCCGCGCCGAACAGCGCGACGGTGCGATGCGCACAGAGGTCGGCGAGCATCCCGGCTTCGAGCCGGCGGAGCAGCAACACCGTCGGGCGGCTGCGCAGGTACGGATCGTTTCTGACGAGATCGGTACCGAAGAAGAGGTTCGAACCGTCGACGAGCACGATGTCGGCCGGCGATCGGCCGATCGCTTCCACGGCGGTCGCGTAGGGCGCGGCGAATCGGTTCGCTTCCACGGCGCGGCCGGGCACCAGGATCAGCAGGGCGCCGATCCAGCCGAGCCCGAGGATCGCGGTCGCGGCGCCGCGCCGCTCCGGTGGCAGGGGGGCGGTCATCAGGATCCAGCCCTGCGCCGCCAGGAGGGCCGCGCTGCCGATCAGGCCGTGGAGATAGCGGTAGCCCCAGCCGTGTCCCTGGTAGGGCAGCAGCACGAACATCGTCGCGATGGTCAGGACGAGGCCGGCCGCAAGCGGGCGCGCGATGCCTTCGCCGCGTCGGATCGCCGGCCATGCCATCATTGTCAGGGGCAGAAGAAGCGGGCTCTGCCACGCGACGAACCGGACGCCGTTCATCGTCATCACGTCGAGGCCGCGCCATTCGAAATTGCGCAGCAGGAACGCGATCCGCCGGACCATGAAGCCGCCGCCGACCGCGTCCCCCTGCCCCGCATAACCGGTGACGAGAAGCAGACCCTGCCAGTACAGCGTCCAGAACACCCCGATCGCAGCATAAGCCGCGAGGTGGAGGGCGGCGAGCCGCCATCGGCGCTCGAGGACGAGCCCGACGAGGAAGGGCAGTGCGAAGAGCGGGTGGAAGATCAGCTGATGCAGGCCGCAGGCGAGAAACGCCACGAGAATCGCAGCGCCATGACCGAGACCTCCACCGCGCAGGAATAGCCGGAGCCAGACGAGGTTGAGCGCCAGATGCGCCGTCATCGCGTAGGGCGTCATCGCCGTCACGAGAACCTGCGGGCTCGTGGCCAGCATCAGCGCCGCGACGAGGGCGGCGTCCGGCCGCTCCGGCCACAGGTGCCGGGCGATCCCGAAGACCGCGAGCACGGCGACCGCGACGAGAACAGGACCCGCGAGGGCCGGCGTCGCGATCAGGCCGAAGCCCGCGCGAATGGCGGCGTTGACCGGCAGGTAGGAGGAGACCCAGGCGGCGTCGTTCGGGACCGGCAGGACGAAATTCGTCGCCAGCGCTTCCACGCCCTGCCGCCATTCCGGCGCGAGCGGAGCGATCAGCCGGCCGCCGAGGAAGATCCGCGCATCGAACTCGGCCATCACCTCGTCGTAGGAGAGCGGGACACCGTGGAAGGCGGCGAAGGTCCCGATGAGCGCGACCAGCCCCGCGAGGATCGCGACGATCCAAACGCTTCGGGCCGGCACCCGTGCGAGGCGCACCCAATTCCCGAGGCGCATGGGAAGCGCCACGGTCGCCGCCAGGGCGAGGAAGGCCGCGATGCCGGCGAGCCAGAGGGTGTCGCCGATGAAGAAGTAGGTGGTGACGGTCGGCGGTCGGGCGAGCAGCGCGGGCAGTCCGAGTGCGGCGACCAGCATGATGACGGAACAGGCGCGCAGGAAGCGGCGATCCGGACCGGAGGCGGCGATTCGGTCGCGCAGGGGCGTCGAGGGCGCTTGCGCAGGTTCCACGTGACGATCCCGACCCCTCGTTGCGGCATCAGGATCGCAGGCGCGGCTTGCGATCCCGTGAAGGTCCCGCCGCGTCGGTCATCGGTGGGTGCGCTCAGTGATCGTGGCCGCAGCTCGGGCCGTGCACGTGCGGGGCGTGGTCGTGATCCGCATGCTTGGGATCGGCGTGGGCGTGCTCCGCGTGAGCGTGCTGGTCGTGCGAATGGTCGTGACCGCAGGTGCTGTGGTCGTGCGCCATGCGCTCGGGGCGGAAGGCCCGGCTGACGGGCGTCGCCGTGCAGCCCTGGCCGCGGGCGAGTTCGACGGTGGCGGCCGAGGCCGGGACATGGAGCACGTCGGCGCCGATCTCGGCCGCGACGTGGTTGCCGCCGAGTTGCCACGCGAGGCGCACGAGGCGGGCCGGGTTCTCGGCGCGGATTTCCAGCAGGTCCTCGGGGGCAGCCGTCACGGTGACGAGGCGGCCGTCGTCGAGACGCAGGGCATCGCCGTCCTCGAGCCCGGCCGCCTTCGCCAGGGCGAGGTCGATATGCAGCCCTCCCGCGCTGTGCAGATGCGCATGCTGCGCCTGGCGCCCGGCGTGATCGAGGCTGATCGTGTCGACGACCGCGTCGGGACGGACCGCCGCCTTGCGGACGATCGTGGTGGCTCTCGGCATGGCACCCTCTATCAGGCGATGATCGATCGGGCGAGGCTCGGAGCCTCGCGGAACGCCCTCGGCAGGCTCTTACTCCGCAAGGCGCGCCGTGCCGAGGGCATTTCGCGCGCGGCCGAGCGTGGCAATGGCGTGGGAACGTGGACCGTCGGCGCGGCATCGCCGCCGCCCGGCGACACGTCAGGGACACGCCTTTTGCGGCGTTTGCCTCGCATCCCGGCGGAACCTTGGCCGTACCCTGTGCATTTCATGACCGATAAGGCTAAGCTCGGACCGCACCATCACCACGGCGAAACGCCGGACCGGATGCACAAGGGAGTCACGCAACTCATGAAGAAGCTCATCGCCGTTGCCCTCGCCGGCACCCTCGCCCTCTCGGTCGGCGCCTGCAACACGCCGCAGGACCGTGCCCTCGGCGGCGCCGGCCTCGGCGCGCTCGCCGGCGCCGCGATCGGCGGC
>CAZZZJ010000088.1:1760-9807 GCA_964658355.1 Beijerinckiaceae bacterium | reverse complement strand
GCCCCGGCACGCAGCGCCAGCACGGCGAGGATCGCGACCATCGGCATCAGCGGCAGCACGTAGTGCGGAAGCTTGGTCGGCACGACCTCGAACATCAGCCAAGCCGGCCCGATCGCGGCGATCAGGAAGGCGATGGTGTCCTCGGCGCGCTGGCGCCACGCGAACGGGATCGCCAGCGCTGCGAAGGCGGCGCCGGGCCAGAAGGTCGCGAAGAACACGAGCGCGTAGGTGCCGGGGGGCGCCCAGTGCTTCTCCTTGGCGCTGCCGACCTTGGCCAGCATGTCGTGGCCGACGGCCTCGGTGAAGAAGGCGCTGCCGCTCCGCCATGCGATCGCCAGGAACCAGGGGGCGACGACCGCCAGAACGATCGCGAGGCCGGACCAGGGCCGGAGCGACAGGATCCAGCGGCCGGAGCGCGCCTTCCACGACAAGGCCAGCATCGGCAGGCCGACGAACAGCGGCACCATCGGGCCCTTGACCAGGATGCCGACCGCCAGGCCGAGCCAGAACGCAAGGCGCCCCGCGGTGGAAGGGCCCGGGCCGGACCGCCCGAGCCAGGCGCGGGCGAGCGTGCCGAGCGACGCGATCGAACAGGCGGTCAGCAGGGCGTCGGTCTTGGCCAGGTGCGCCTCGGCGGCGAGCATCAGGCACGCGCCGAACAGGGCGCTCGCGAGGAACGCGCCGCGGCGCGGCAGGAAGGCGAGCGCCGCCCAGTAGGCCAGAAGGACGGCGGCCGTCGCGCCGAGCAGCGAGGGGATGCGATACAGCGCGATCCGGGTGCGCGCCTCGGGGACCCCGAGCGCCTCGCCGGCGGCCACCGCTGCGGCCTGGGCCCAGTAGATGCCCACCGGCTTCTTGTGCCGGGCCTCGCCCTGGAAGCGGATGTCGACGAGATCGCCCGTCTCGAGCATCTGCTTCGAGGCCTGGGCGAAGCGTGGCTCGTCGCGATCCATCGGCTGGAGCGAGATCTGGCCCGGCAGGAAGCAGACGAGGCAGAGCACGACGAGCCAGGCGCAGGCCCGCGCATGGCTGGTCGACACGGTGTTCAGGAGGAAGTCGCCGAACGCGAAGGCATCGCCGTGGGCGGGTCGCCGCGTGGATAGGGCTGGTCGCCGCGCGGCTTGGCTGGGGATCATGAGCGCGGTGCGGACAGGAGGGGTTGGGCCGAGAAGGCGGTCATGCGCGGCTCCGGAACCGGCAACCGGCCTCGTCGTTCGGTCGATGCCCAGACGGCCGGCGGTGTCGATGATGCGGCCGGGATTGTCAAATGGCGGGGCGCGGTGCCTCGCCGCGGCCACGCCGGCCCTCTCCGCGACGGCGGAGGGGCCGGCCGAAACCGGCGCTACGCCCGGTCGATGCTGGCGGCGTTGATCTCGGCGATCTTCGTGGCGCCGACCTGCCGCATGATCGTCTCGAACTCGCGCTGCATGATGCCGAGCACGCCCTCGACGCCGGGCTGGCCGAAGGCGGCCAGGCCCCAGACGTAGGGGCGCCCGACGCAGACGGCGGTGGCGCCGAGCGCCAGCGCCTTGAGCACGTCGGTACCGCGGCGGAAGCCGCCGTCGATCAGCACCGGCATCCGGCCGTTCACCGCAGCGACGATCTCGGGCAGGACGCCGATGGTCGATTGCAGGCTCTCCTCGGCGCGGCCGCCATGATTGGACACGATCAGCGCATCGACGCCGTGATCGAGGGCGGTCTTGGCGTCCTCCCGGGTGACGATGCCCTTGAGCACGAGCTTGCCCTTCACGATGCCGCGCAGGCGCCGCACGTAGTCCCAGGTCATGCCGGTGCCGTAGAGGTTGGTCACCCGGTCGACGTCGATCCCGTCGAACATCGGCTTGCGGCTGACCTCGTTCTTGAAGCCCGGGGTGTGGCAGTCGGTGCAGGTGCGGGTGTCCGAGCGGCGCTCGCGGAACAGGGTCTCGGTGTTGCGTCCGCCCTGTCGGTCCACCGTCAGGACGATGGCCGGCGCGCCGGCCTTCTCGGCGCGCTCGACCAGCGCCTCGGTCACCGCCCAGTCGTCGGTCGGGTATAGCATGTACCAGACCGGTGCGCCGCGTTCCTTGATCACGTCCTCGATCGCCGACGATCCCACCGTCGACAGGATCATCTGGTGGCCCTTCACCTTCGCGGCCCGGGCCACGGCCAGCTCGGCTTCCGGGTGGAACGCGCCCTGGCTGCTCACCGGCGCCAGCGCGATCGGGCTTGCCCAGGTCTCGCCGAAGATCGTCACGCTGGTGTCGATCTTGCGCACGTCGATGAGGCGGCGAGCGCGGATGCGGATGTGCTCGAACCCGTCGCGGTTCGCCTTCAGGGTCTCGTCGCCGTCGACGCCGCTGGCGAGGTAGCCGTAATGGGCCGGCGGCAGCTCCTTCTTCGCCACCATCTCGAAATCGAACACGTTGAGCGCCTGGGCGGGCGAGGCGATGAGGTCGCCGTTCATCACCGGGGCCTGGCGCAGCACGTCGTAGCTCTGCGCCAGCGCGTCGGACGTGCCGGATTCGAGGAGCGTGGCCAGCGTGCCGACCGCTCCCGATGCCAGGATCGGGCTGGCGGAGAAGAACTCCAGCAGCCTTCGGCGGCTGATGGCGTTTTCGTTCAGGGCGGCAGTCCGGGTGGGCAGGCGACTGGACATATAATTCTCGAAAGGCTAGATTTATCAGAGACTTGTGCTTGGTCTCGGACTGTGTCCCCAGCAAGTGACGCTCGCGCACGGCAGCCATGTTGCGGTGCACAAGATGCGATTTTGTCACGCATCGACCGGACCGGTAGGATCCCGGTCGCGGAGCCGGCCGATCCGCCGGACGAAGACGGGAGCGCGTGATGCCACTGCAGATCGGATTGCTGACCTTCCCCGGCGTCCAGCAGCTGGACCTCACCGCGCCCTACGAGGTCTTCGTCGGGGTGCCGGACGCCACGGTGCATCTCGTCGCGGCGAGCCTCGCGCCGATTCGCAGCGCGACCGGCCTCATCCTCGCGCCGACCACGACCTTCGCCGACTGCCCAGCCCTCGACGTGCTCTGCGTGCCGGGCGGCGTCGGCGTGAACGCGCTGATGCAGGATGGCGACGCCCTCGCCTTCGTGCGCAGGCAGGCGGAGTACGCCCGCTACGTCACCTCGGTCTGCACCGGCGCCCTGGTGCTCGGCGCCGCCGGCCTCCTGCAGGGCGTCCGGGCGACGACGCACTGGGCCGCGCACGACCTGCTCTCCGCCTTCGGGGCGATCCCGGTGCGGGAGCGCGTGGTGCGCGACGGCCGCTTCGTCACCGGCGGCGGCGTCACGGCCGGCCTCGACTTCGCCCTGACGCTGGCTGCCGAACTCGTCGGGCGCGAGCGCGCGGAGGCGATCCAACTCGGCCACGAATACGCGCCGGCGCCGCCCTTCGCGGCCGGCACGCCCGAGACCGCATCGCCCGGCGTCCTGGCACTGGCGCAGGCGCGCCTCGCCCCGAGCCGGGCCGAGCGCGAACGCATCGTCGCGGCGATCACCGGCGCGGCGGTGACGCGGATGGATTGGGGAACGACCTGAACGCCACCCGGCCAGTAAGGCCGGCGATCGCCTGCGTGTTTCTGTGTGTTTCCAGAATATTGCGCTTTGTTTCTGGGGTCAATACGTAGCAACTGCATGAAATAATCCGTTACACACCTGTGTTTAACCATGCCTCGTTTAGTCGGGGAATGCGGGAATATTCTTCGTCGGTGCTGAGCGTCGGGGTTCCTGTCCGGATCGACGGCGCCCGGCCATCCATTGGTGGAGACTCAAGATGAGCCTGATGGATGCGTTGTCGAACGCCATCGCCGGGACATCCGCGCAATCCTTCGCGCTGAACAACATCTCCGGGAACATCGCCAACAGCACGACCGCGGGCTTCAAGAGCACGAACACGAGCTTTGCCGACATGCTGGCGCAGACCGAAGCGGGGACGCAGCCCGCCGGCGGCGTCTCGGTCAGCACGCGGTCCACCCTCGGCCTCCAGGGAACGGTGGCCTCGACCGGCACCGCCACGAACCTCGCCATCGCCGGCGACGGCTACTTCGTGGTCCGGCAGAATCTCGGGACGGCGTCGACGCCGAGCTTCAGCGCGGACTTGGCCTATACCCGCCGCGGCGACTTCACGCCGGATTCCAACGGATACCTCGTCAATGGAGCGGGGTACTACCTGTTCGCCGGACCTTCGACGGGCACGCCGGTCCAGATGCCGGGTACCGGCACGAACGCGCTGTCGAGTCTCTCGGTCTCGTCCGGCGGCGCACTCACCAGCACCCTGGCGGATGGCAGCACGCAGGCGCTCGGCACGGTGACCCTGGCCCAGTTCGGGGCGCGGGACACGCTCGCCTCGCTCGACGGCGGCACCTTCGTTGCGACGTCGAGCACCGGGGCGCCGTCCTTCGGACTGAACGGCGCGACCGTGGCCGGCGGCTCGGTGGAGCAGTCGAATGCGAGCATCTCGGACCAGTTCTCCAAGATGATCGAGACCCAGCAGGCCTACACCTCCAACACGAAGGTCATGAGCACCGTCAACGAGATGCTGCAATCCGCCATCGCGATGTACGTCTGACGCGGCGCGCCGCGCCGGTCTCAACGCGCCGTGCGGAACACCTGAAGGTCCAGGTCGCGGACCTTCTTGCGCAGGGTGTTGCGGTTGACGCCCAGAAGCTCCGCCGCGCGGATCTGGTTGCCGCGGGTGGCGGCCAAGGCCGCGCCGATCAGCGGGCCTTCGATCTCGCGCAGGATCCGGTGGTAGAGGCCGGGCGGCGGCAGCGTATCGCGGTAGCCGGAGAAGTAGTCTGAGAGGTGGCGTTCCACCGCCCCGGACAGGGTCTCGTTGTCGGCGCCGGCTTTCCGCCCGGTGCCGTTCCCGGGTGCGGTCGGCGGGCTGAGCGGCAGCGTGTCGAGCTCCGCCTCGATCACCGGTCCGGTGATGGTCTCCTGCGGGTACAGGGCGGCGAGCCGGCGGACGAGGTTCTCGAGTTCGCGGACGTTGCCGGGCCAGCGGTAGCGCTTGAGCCGCTCCATCGCCTCGCCGTCGAGCATCTTTCGCGTGAGGCCTTCACGCTCGACCTGGATGAAGAAGTGGCGGACGAGGTCCGGAACGTCCTCCGACCGCTCCCGGAGCGCCGGCAGGCGCAGCGGCACGACGTTCAACCGGAAGAACAGGTCCTCGCGGAAGATGCCCTGCTGGATCGAGATCCGCAGGTCCTTGTTGGTGGCGGCGATGATGCGGACGTTGGTCTTGATCGGCACCCGGCCGCCGACGGTGGTGTATTCGCCCTGCTGGAGCACGCGCAGCAACCGGGTCTGGGCCTCCATCGGCATGTCGCCGATCTCGTCGAGGAACAGCGTTCCGCCTTCCGCCTGCTCGAACCGGCCGGCCGAGCGTTGCAGCGCGCCGGTGAAGGCGCCCTTCTCATGGCCGAACAGCTCCGATTCGATGAGGTCGCGCGGGATCGCGGCCATATTGACCGGCACGAACGGGCCGGTCCGCCGGCGGCCGTAATCGTGGAGCGCGCGCGCCACCAGTTCCTTGCCGGTGCCGGACTCGCCGGTGATCATCACGGTGAGGTCGGTGGGCATCAGTCGGGCGAGCGCCCGATAGATCTCCTGCATCGCCGGCGAGCGCCCGACGAGCGGGATGTCCTCGTTGTCGGGCGGCGAGGCTGCGGCGGCCGTGCCGCGTGGCCGCGACAGCGCGCGGCCGACGATGGCGATCAGCTCCTTCAGGTCGAAGGGCTTCGGCAGATACTCGTAGGCGCCGCGTTCGGAGGCGCGGATCGCGGTCATGAAGGTGTTCTGCGCGCTCATGACGATGACCGGCAGCTCCGGCCGCACCCGCTTGATGCGCGGCAGCAGGTCGAACACGTTCTCGTCGGGCATCACCACGTCGGTGATGACCAGATCGCCCTCCCCTTGCGCGACCCAGCGCCACAAGGTCGCGCAGTTGCCGGTGGAGCGGACTTCGTAGCCCGCCCGCGACAGCGCCTGGTTCAGGACGGTGCGGATCGCTGCGTCGTCGTCCGCGACGATGATGTGGCCGTTGGGCATGACTCTTACTCGGGCTCCACGACCGCTTCGCGCCCGTCGCGGGCGCTCGACATGGGCAGGAGGATTCGGAAGGTGGTGCGGCGGGGCGCGGGATCGCACTCGACGATGCCCCCATGGTCGCCGACGATCTTGGCGACCAATGCAAGACCGAGGCCGGATCCCTGCGCCTTCGTCGTCACGAACGGATCGAACAGGTCGGGCAGCAGGTCGGCCGAGATGCCCGGGCCGTTGTCGCGCACCGCCACCTCGATCGGCAGGCTGACGCGCTCGCGCGAGCCCGGCACCTGGAGCCGCAGGCCGGTGCGGAAGGCGGTCGACAGGGTGATCTCGCCGTCGACCGCGTCGGCGCCGACCGCCTCGGCGGCGTTCTTCACGAGGTTCAGGATCACCTGGACGAGCTGGTCGCGGTTGCCGAGAACCGGCGGCAGCGACGGGTCGTAGGTCTCGACGAAGCGAATGTGGCGCCCGAACCCGGATTGCGCCGAGCGCTTCACCTGATCGAGCACGCCGTGGACGTTGACCGGGCCGCGCTCGACCGGCCGCTCGTCGCCGAACAGCTCCATCCGCTCGACGATCCGCACGATCCGGTCGGTCTCCTCGCAGATCAGGCTGGTCAGCACCCGATCCTCCTCGGGTCCCGATTGCTCGAGAAGCTGTGCCGCGCCGCGGATGCCGGCCAGCGGGTTCTTGATCTCGTGGGCGAGCATCGCGCCGAGCGCCACCATCGAGCGCGCCGCGCCGCGATGCGTGAGCTGGCGGTTCATCTTATCGGCGATGGTGCGCTCCTGGAGCATGAGCACCACGGCCTCGCCGTCGTCGCCCAACGCCGTGGCGAACACGTCGACGCTTCGCTCGGTGCCCGTCCGCGGCTGGGTGAGCTCCACCCGGTACTCGCTGACGCTGGACCCGCGGCGGCGCACCTCCGCCACCAGCGCGATGATCGGCGACGCGAAGGGAATGATGTCGCGCAGCCGCCGCCGCTGCATCAGCCGGGCGGAATAGTCGAAGAACGTCTCCGCCGCGTGGTTGCAGTGCATGATGCGGTCATCCGCGCCGATGGTCAGCACCGGCAGCGGCAGGGCATTGATCACCGCCTCGGCGCTGGGCATGCCCCGGGGCTTGGCTGCAGACTCCTTGCCCGCAGGCTCGATGCCCGCGTTCTGCTGGCCTGCCGATCCCCCTTCGGCTCTCCGCTCCCCGTCGCTCATGCGGCCTCCGCGATCGCCGGAGCGGCCTCGAAGGCGGCCCGCAGCAGCCGGTCCGCCACTTCCGGGTCCGTGGTGGTCAGGAGACGCATGCGCTCCGCCGCGCCGAGTCCGCCCGCCGCGTCGACGTAGGCCGCCAGATGCTTGCGGGCGTGGCGGACGCCCATATGGGCGCCGTAGAGCGCGATCAGGCCGGCGTAATGCGCGGCTGCCAGCCTCGCCTGTTCCGGGCGCGACAGCGCCGGCGCGGGGTGTCCGGCGAGGCCCGCGGCGATGGCGCCCACGAGCCACGGCCGCCCGACCGCCGCGCGGCCGATCATGACGCCGGCGGCCCGCGAGGCCGCGAGGCACGCTTCGGCGGCGGACAGGTCCGTCACGTCGCCGTTGGCGATCACCGGGATCGACACCGCTGCGACGACCGCACCGATCGCCCTCCAGTCCGCCGTGCCCTTGTAGAATTGCTGCCGGGTTCGGCCGTGGACGGTCACGGCGTTCAGCCCCAGCGCCTGGGCCCGGCGAGCGAGGTCCGCGGCGTTCAGGCTCTGATCGTCCCAGCCGAGGCGCATCTTCACGGTGACCGGGATCGTCACCGCCGCGCGCACGGCGGCGAGCAGGCGCGTCGCGTGGTCGAGGTCGCGCATCAGCGCGGAGCCCGAGGCGATGCCGGTGACGATCTTGGCCGGGCAGCCCATGTTGATGTCGATCACGTCGGCGCCGTTCGCCGCCGCGATGCGGGCCGCTTCGGCCATCGGCTCGGGGGCGCAGCCGGCGAGCTGGACGATGTGCGGCGCGATGCC
>CAZZZJ010000088.1:0-1660 GCA_964658355.1 Beijerinckiaceae bacterium | reverse complement strand
CGGCCATCGGCTCGGGGGCGCAGCCGGCGAGCTGGACGATGTGCGGCGCGATGCCAGAGCCCTCCGCCCGGAGCCGCGCCTCCTCCGAGCCGCGGGCGAACTCCGCCGCTGCGACCATCTCCGACACGACGGCGCTCGCGCCGGCGCCTTGTACGATCCGGCGCATGTGCAGGTCGGTGACGCCCGACAACGGTGCCAGCAGCACCACCGGATCGGCCGAGCGCTCCCCGCGCAGGACGCTCAAATAATGATCAGCCATCATTCTGCTCAACAAATAGACAAAACGAGCGCGATGCAAGCCAAAACGCGAGCTCGTGGCCGGGACCCCGGGAGATTTGATTTCGCCTCCTCCCACGCTTAAACGACAGGCAGATTTTTGATGACCCGAACCGGGCGCATGGCAGGCGGTCGCGGTCACCGTACGACGGAACCCCTCAGGCATGTCCGAACCCGGATCGAGCGTCGCCGCCGTCGTCGTGGCGGCCGGTCGCGGCATCCGCATCGGCGGCGGAACGCCCAAGCAGTACCGCCGCGTCGGCGGCCGGGCGGTCCTGACCCGCACCCTCGATGCCTTGGGGCGCCATGCGGGGATCGGCCGGATCCAGGTGGTGATCGCCGCCGATGCCGCGGCCTTCTACGACCAGTGTCGCGCCGACCTCGCGCCTGCGATCGCAAGCAAGCTGCTGCCGCCGGTCGAGGGCGGGGCGACCCGTCAGGCTTCGGTCCGCGCCGGCCTCGAAGCGCTCGAGGCGGCGGGTGCTCCGGACGTCGTCCTCGTCCACGACGCGGCCCGCCCCTTCGTCGATGCCGGGCTGATCGAGCGCGCGGTCGCCGCCGGACGCGACCATGGCGCGGCGGTGCCGGGCGTGGCGGTGGCCGACACGATCAAGCTCGTCGAGGATCGCGACGGCATCGGCCGCGTGCGCGAGACGCCGGCCCGCGAGCACCTGCGCGCGGTGCAGACGCCGCAGGCTTTCGCGTTCGACCTGCTCCGCGATTCGCATCGCGCCGCGGCGGCCGAGGACCTGCACGGTTTCACCGACGACGGCGCCCTCGCCGAGTGGGCCGGGCACGCCGTCGTGGTGTTCGCCGGAGACCTGCGCAACCGCAAGATCACGCAACCCGCCGACCTGATCGAGGCCGACCGTGCCTTCGCCGGTTCCGGCGCGGAGACCGCCGAGGAAACCAGCATGACGACTTACGTGACCCGCCTCGGCACCGGTTTCGACGTGCACGCCTTCACCGACGGGGACCACGTCTGGCTCGGCGGGGTGAAGATCCCGGCCGATCGCGGCGTGCTCGCCCATTCCGACGGCGACGTGGCCCTGCACGCCCTCACCGACGCGCTGCTCGGCGCCATCGCCGATGGCGACATCGGCACCCATTTCCCGCCCTCCGACGAGCAGTGGCGCGGCGCGTCGTCGGACCGGTTCCTGGCCCATGCCTGCAAGCTGGTGCGCGAGCGCGGCGGCCGCATCGACCACCTCGACATCACGGTGCTGGCGGAAGCTCCGCGCATCGGCGCCCATCGCGAGGCGATCCGTGCGCGCATCGCCGAGATCTGCGCCGTGCCGCTGACCGCCGTGTCGATCAAGGCGACGACGACGGAGAAGCTCGGCTTCGTCGGCCGCGCGGAAGGCCTCGCGGCCCAGGCCGCCGC
>CAZZZJ010000087.1:3583-9829 GCA_964658355.1 Beijerinckiaceae bacterium | reverse complement strand
CTGTAGAGCCGCATCGGCAGGGTGGTCGCGCCGGGCCCGGAGACGAAGCTGGCGACGACGAGGTCGTCGAGCGACAGGGTGAAGGCGAGCAGGAACCCGGCGGCGATGCCCGGTGCCAGGAGCGGCAGCGTCACCGTCGCGAACACCCGAAGCGGTCCGGCGCCGAGATCGGCCGCGGCTTCCTCAAGATCGCGGTCGAGCCCGCGCAGCCGCGCGGCGACCACGACGGCGACGAAGCCGGTGCCGAGGGTGGCGTGGGCGATGACGATCGTACCCAGGCCGCGGTCGAGCCCGATCCCGACGAACAGCAGCAGCAGCGACAGGCCGGTGATCACCTCCGGCATCACCATCGGCGCCGTGACGAGGCCGGTGAACAACGTCCGCCCGCGGAAGCGCCCATGCCGCGCGAGGGCGAGGGCGGCCAGCGTGCCGAGCGCCGTCGCGATCACGGCCGAGAGCATCGCCACGCGGAGCGACACCCAGGCGGCTTCGAGCAGCGGCCCGTCGGCGAGGAGGACGCCGTACCACCGGGTCGAGAACCCGCCCCAGACCGTGACCAGCGCCGAAGCGTTGAAGGAATAGGCGACGAGTACCAGGATCGGCGCGTAGAGGAAGCCGAGGCCGAGGATCAGCGCCGTCCGGGTGAGCGCCGTCGAATGATGCGTCGTCATGGCGCCCCCTCGCCGCTCTCGGACTCGGTGGCGGCGTCGCGGAACAGCACCACCGGGCCGACGACGAGGACCAGCAACAGGATCGCCACCGCCGAGGCGAGCGGCCAGTCGCGGTTGGAGAAGAACTCGCTCCACAGCACGCGCCCGAGCATCAGCGTGTCCGAGCCGCCGAGCAGGTCCGGAATCACGAATTCGCCGACCATCGGGATGAAGCAGAGCGCCGCGCCCGCCAGCAGCCCGGGCAGGGCGAGCGGCAGGGTCACGGTCCAGAACACCCGCGTCCGCGAGGCGCCGAGATCGGCGGCGGCCTCGCGCAACGCCGGATCGAGCCGGCTCATCACCGCGTAGAGCGGCAGGACCATGAACGGCAGGTAGGCGTAGACGAGCCCGATCAGCACCGCGACGGGCGTGTTCAGGATTTCCAGCGGCTGCCCGATCAGCCCGAGCCGCATCAGCCCGAGGTTGAGCAGTCCCTCGGGCTTCAGGATCGCGATCCAGGCGTAGACCCGGATCAGGAAGCTCGTCCAGAACGGCACCACGACCAGCGCGACGAGCAGGGGCTGGCGCGCCGCCGGGCTGAGGGCGATCGCGTAGGCGAGCGGTGTGGCGATGCCCGCCAGGATCGCGGTCGCCGCCAGCGCGTAGGCCACCGACGTCAGGGCCGCGTCGCGATAGAGCGGGTCCGTCGCCAGCGTGACGTAGTTCTCGACGTTGAGCGCCTGGAGGAAGTCCGACCAATCCCCCGGTCCGCTCCGCCAGTCGAGCACCGGCAGGTAGGGGGGCATCGCCGTGGCCGGCTCCGAGAGGCTGATCTTCAGGGTGATGACGAACGGCACCAGGAAGAAGGCCCCGAGCCAGAGCCAGACCGGCAGGCGCAGGAGCGCGCGAAGGGTCCGGGCCGATGCGCGGGCGTCGCTCATGTCAGGCCGGCAGGATCGTTGCGGCGTCGGGGGCGAACCGCACCGAGACCGCGTCGCCGACGACGTGCGCGCCCTCCCCCGGCGCGGATGTCGCGCGCAGGCACGTTCCGTCGGCGAGGCGGACGAGGCGGCGGACGCGGTCGCCCAGGAAGGTCTCTTCCGCCAGGGTGCCGGGCGCGCCCGCGTCGCCGACGATCAGGCTCTCGGGACGCAATGCGACGAGGACGGACGCCCCTCGCGCGAGAGGTGCGTCCGGTGCCGGCGCATGCAGCGGCCCGATCGCGGTCTCGACGCTGACATACGGTCCCGGTCCGTCCGCACCGAGGCGACCGGGGATCAGGTTCACGTCGCCGAGCAGGCCGGCGACGAAGCGGGTTGCGGGCCGGCGATAGAGGTCGGCCGGACGGCCGACCTGCACGAGCCGGCCGCGATCCATCACGCCGACGCGGTCGGCGAGCACCATCGCCTCGGTGGGGTCGTGGGTGACGACGACGAAGGTGGTGGCGAGCCGGCGTTGCAGGGCGCGCAACTCGCCTTGCGTCTCTTCCCGCAAGCTCCGGTCGAGGGCGGCCATCGGCTCGTCGAGCAGCAGCACCCGCGGCTCTCGGGCGAGGGCGCGGGCGAGCGCCACGCGCTGGCGCTGGCCCCCCGACAGCGTCGCCGGCGCCCGGTCCGCGTAGCCGTCGAGGCGCACGAGGCGCAGCAGCGCCGCGACCCGCTCGGCGATCGCCGCACGGCCGGCGACCAGACCCTTCAGCCCGTAGGCGATGTTCCGGCCGACGCTCATGTGCGGAAACAGGGCGTAGGACTGGAACATCATGTTCACCGGCCGGCGATGGGGCGGCAGTGCGGTGAGATCCTGCTCGCCGAGGCGGATCCTGCCGGCATTCGGCGTCTCGAAGCCGGCGATCAGGCGCAGGAGCGTACTCTTGCCGCAGCCCGACGGGCCGAGCAGGCAGAAGAATTCGGACTCCGCCAGGTCGAGGGAGACGGCATCGACGGCAAGGCCGGTCCCGAATCGCTTGCTCAGGGCGTCCAGTCGCAACAGCGGTGCGGACAAGGTCTCAGCTGTCCTCGCGCAGGGCCTCGGCGACCCGGGCCTCCAGCAGGTCCGGTCGCCGGATCACCAGGGCGCCGCGGGTGCGGTCGACGAGGCCGTCGGCGGCCATCACCGTGAACTCGCGGGTCACCTGCTCGCGACGGCAGCCGATGCGCGCGGCGAGCACGTGGTGATAGGGCGGCGGCGTCACCACCCGCTCGTCGCCGCCGCCCGCCCGCGGCACCGAGAGCCGCAACAGCTCCGCATAGAGCCTGTGGCGCAGGTCGAGCAGCGCGTGCTCCATCAGGCGGGTGTTCAGCTCGCGCACGCGCTTGGTCAGCAGGCGGAACAGCCGGTCGGCGATGGCCTCGGAGGCGAACACCATCTGGCGGAACACCGAGGCCGGCACGACGCAGAGCTCGCCGCGGGTCAGGGCCGTGACGTTGGCCGAGCGGCCGACGCCGTCGAGCGCCGACAGCTCCCCGAAGAAGGCGCCGCCGCGCATCTCGCCCAGGATCACCTCCTTGCCCGATTGCGTGCGGTTGAGGATCCGCACCTCGCCGGTGGCCAGGAAGTAGACGTCGGTGGAGACGTCGTCGAAGTCGACCAGCACCTCGTTCTCGTCGAACCGGCGCCAGTGGCAGCGCGTCTCGAAGGGGCCGAGCTCGATGCCCGGCTCCTTGAAGAACGGAATGGTGGAGAGCCGCGCCATCGAAAACCGGTCCCTTCGCGATGCGCCGGGACCGCCGCGCCGCGGACCGTCTGAAAGTCCGCGCGACCGGCCCGACCCGGAGCATCGCGTCGTCAAGCTTGTTTCCGGATCGTGACGACCGGGTCGTCACCGGTCAAGCCGGCCCCCGGCGATGGGGGTGGATGGTGCCGATCGTCGGGACGCGGGTGTGTGATTTCTCCGGCATTTCGACTTAAAGCTCAGGTGAACCGCCGCATTCGGCCTGCGAAGGCGGACGGGATCCGGAATGCAGCGCCTGCCGCCCCTCGACCGACGACCGCCCGCCGCTCCGCCCGACCCGTTCGCGTCGGGACGTGCGGCAATGCCGATCTGCCCCGACCCGAGCGGCGAACGCGCCCGTCCGGGCATCGGCGGCTGCCGGGCGACGTTGGGCGCTTCGTTCTTGCTGTCGGGACGCGGGCTCCACACGGGGCGTCGCGCGACGGTCCGCGTGAGCCCGGCCCCTCCCGGCCACGGCATCGTCTTCCGCCGAACGCTGCCCGGCGGCCGCACGGTCGACGTCCCGGCCCATTGGTCACTGCGCGAGCGCCAGCCGCTGTGCACGGCGTTGCGTGCGCCGGATGGGCCGTTGATCCGCACCGTCGAGCACCTGCTCGCCGCGCTCTCGGCCGAGCGCATCGACGAGGCGCTGGTCGAGATCGATGCCGAGGAACTGCCGATCTTCGACGGCAGCGCCGTGCCCTGGTGCGGTGCGATCCGCGCGGCGGGCCGGGTCGAGAACGCCGTTCCGCGCCGGACGATCCGGGTATTGCGCACCGTCGACGTGATGGACGGACGGCGCACGCTGCGGATCGAGCCGCATGACGGATTCCACATCTCCGCCCACCTGGCGCTGGCGCATTTCGGCCCGCTCGACTGGTCCGGGCCGATCACGCCGGACAGCTTCCTCGCGCAGATCGCGCCGGCGCGCAGCTTCGGTCGCTACTGGCGGGCGATGCTCGGCCGCGCCTACGGCTTCGCGACGCGAAAGCCGTTCCTGCAGGGCTGCGGCGCGCGGTCCGCGGCGATGATCGTGCGCGGTCGCATCGTCGGCGGGATGCGCGTCGCGGACGAGCCGGTGCGCCACCGCGTCCTCGACCTCGTCGGCGACCTCGCGCTCGCCGGGCACCCGATCCTCGGACGGCTGACCGCCGCCCATACCGGGCACGAACTGAACCACGCGCTGGTGGCCAGCCTAATGGCCGACCCCACCGCCTGGGACCTGGTCTGAGCCTTCCCGCCGCCCGGGCGCTTGCCACCGGGCGCCGGCCTCGCCAGAACGCCCCATGCTCCGCGTCAACGACCTCACCCTCCGCATCGGCGAGCGCCTGATCCTCGACGGCGCGAGCTTCTCGATTCCCGATCGCGCCCGCGTCGGCCTCGTCGGCCGCAACGGGGCGGGCAAGACGACGCTGTTCAAGGCGATCCTCGGCGAGTGGCCGGTGGATGCCAGTGCCGTCTCCATGCCCAAGGGCATGCGCATCGGCGCGGTGGCGCAGGAGGCGCCGGCCGGCCCCGAGACGCTGCACGCCGTCGTCCTCGCCGCCGACACCGAGCGCGCGAAGCTGATGGCCGAGGCGGAGCACGCCGACGGCCTCCGCCGCGCCGAGATCGAGACGCGGCTGGTCGACATCGGGGCGCATTCGGCGCCGGCGCGGGCCGCGTCCATCCTGCACGGACTCGGCTTCGACGCCTCGGCGCAGAACCGGCCGTGCTCGGACTTCTCCGGCGGCTGGCGCATGCGCGTGGCGCTGGCCGCGGTGCTGTTCTCCGAGCCGGACCTGCTGCTGCTCGACGAGCCGACCAACTATCTCGACATCGAGGGCACGATCTGGCTCTACGACTACCTCGAGCGCTACCCCCGCACCGCGATCATCATCTCCCACGACCGCGACCTGCTGGACGAGAGCGTCGACCACATCCTCCATCTCGACCGCGGAAAGCTGACGATCTACCGCGGCGGCTACACCTCGTTTGCCAAGCAGCTCTCCGAGAAGCGGATGCTGCAGGCCAAGGCCAAGGTGAAGCAGGACGCTGAGCGCGCGCATCTGCAGAGCTTCATCGACCGGTTCAAGGCCAAGGCGACCAAGGCCCGGCAGGCGCAATCCCGCGTTAAGAAGCTCGCCAAGATGGTGCCGATCGCCGGGCTGATCGAGGACGACGTGCCGGTGATCCACCTGCCGAGCCCGGAGAAGCCGCTCTCGCCGCCGATCGTGGCGATGGAGCGGGTCGCGGCCGGCTACCCCGATCGCATCGTGCTCTCCGGGCTGAACCTCAGCCTTGCCCCGGACGACCGCGTCGCGCTGCTCGGTGCCAACGGCAACGGCAAGTCGACCTTCTGCAAGCTCATCGGCGGCCGCCTGGATGCCCTGTCGGGCGAGCTTCGCCGCTCCAGCAAGATGAAGGTCGCCTACTTCGCCCAGCACCAGCTCGACGAGCTGCGCCCGGCCGAGAACGCGGTCGCGCACCTGCGCAGCCTGATGCCGGACGCGCCCGAGGCGCGGGTGCGCGCGGCCACCGCCCGGCTCGGCTTCCCGGCCAACAAGGCGGAGACGCCGGTCTCGCAGCTCTCGGGCGGCGAGAAGGCCCGCCTGCTGATGGGGCTCGCCGCCTTCGACGGGCCGCACCTGCTGATCCTGGACGAGCCGACCAACCACCTCGACATCGAGAGCCGGCAGGCGCTAGTCGAGGCGATCAACGACTACGAGGGTGCCGTCATCTTGGTCAGTCACGACCGGTTCCTGGTGGAGGCCTGCGCCGACCGCCTGTGGCTGGTCGCCGACGGATCGGTGAAGACCTTCGACGGCGACATGGACGATTACCGCCGTCTCGTGCTGGCCGGCCCCGAGCGCGACACGCCGCGCGACGAGGACGCGTCGGGCGGCA
>CAZZZJ010000087.1:0-3483 GCA_964658355.1 Beijerinckiaceae bacterium | reverse complement strand
GGCGATCGAGGGTTGATGATGGCTGACACGGTTCTCCTCGATGCCATCGTGCCGACGCCGACCCTGGTCGATCGACCTGAGGCCGTCGTCGCCATTCCCGTGCGCAACGAGGCCGAGCGCATCGGCTTCTGCCTCGATGCGCTCGACGCCCAGGCGGGCCTGGCGCCGGGCCGCCTCGGCTTGGTGCTGTTCCTCAACAACTGCACCGACGACACTGCCCGGATCGTCGCCGAGCGCGTGCCGACCCTCGCCATGCCGGTCCGGGTGATCGAGGCGACGTTCGCCGGCGCCCATGCCGGATGGGCTCGGCGCAAGGCGATGGACGCGGCGGCCGAATGGCTGGCCGGGGCCGGCACGATCCTGTCCACCGACGCCGACAGCCGCGTGCCGCCGGACTGGGTCTTCGCCAACCTGCGCGCGCTGTCGGCCGGCGCCGACGCCGTCGCCGGCCGCGTCGAGCTGATCCCCGAGGAGGCGGCCCTGCTGCCGCCGTCGCTCCCGGCCCGCGGGCGCCTGGAGGACGCCTACAGCGCGCTGCTGACCGAGGCCGAGGCGCGGATCGACCCCGATCCGAACGATCCCTGGCCGTGCCATCGCACGACGATCGGCGCGACGCTGGCCGTCAGCCGCGACGCCTACCTTGAGGTCGGCGGCATGCCGGAGATCGCGCTCGGCGAGGACGGCGCCTTCGTCGCCCGGCTGCTCGCGCACGGATTCCGGGTCCGCCACGATCCGGCGGTGATGGTCTTCATCTCCGCCCGCCTCACCGGCCGGGCGCCGGGCGGGGTCGCCGACACCATCCGCTCGCGCTGCGAGGATCCCGGCGCGCTCTGCGACGCCCGACTCGAGCCGGTGCCGCGCGCACTGCACCGCTATCTCTGGCGCCGGCGGCTCCGCCGCCTCCATGCCTCCGGTCGTCTCGGGACGACGACGGGATGGGCGCACCGCCTCGGCATCGAGGCCGGCGAAGCGGCCCGGATCGCCGCCCTTCCCCTCGTCGGACAGGTGGTGGAAGAGGCCGAGCGCGCGAGCCCGAAGCTGACGCACGCCCCTCTGAGCGTCCCGGCGCTGCCCGGTCAGATCCGGTTGGCGAAGGCGATGCTGCCCTTCGTGCGGGCGTTCGCGTCGGTTCGGGATCGCTGGACGGGGCCGAAGGCGGCCGCGTCTGCGACATCGGCGGGGGCAGTCACGCAGGCCGTGCCCTGAACCCCAGAGAGAGAACGATTGCTCTCCCAGGGCGCTACCAAGCTCACAGATGCCGCAAATCCCGTCGCAGAACCGCCCCGTCATCCCGGGGCGCCGAAGGCGAGCCCGCGATCCAGAACCGTAGGTCGTGCGCCGGTCTGCGCCGTCGGCGGCTTTGGATCCCGGGTTCTGCTGCGCAGCCCGTGGATGACGGGGTGAAGCGGGACTATCGGCGGGCCATTTGGCGCCGCCTGCTGGACGCTTCAGGCCCGCGCCGGCGCGGCCGCAGGCGTTTTCGGCTTGCCGAGCCCCAGCGCCAGCGCGCAGCCGGCGCCCGACAGCAGCACCAGCGGGAGCAGTCCCAGCGGGTAGCTGCCGGTCGCTTCCTTGATCACGCCGAGCAGGTAGGTCCCCAGGAACCCGCCGATGTTGCCGATGGCGTTGATCTGGGCGATGCCGGCCGCGGCCGCCCCCGCCGAGAGCCACTCGGTGGAGAGTGCCCAGAACGGCCCCTTCACCGTGTAGGTCGCGGTGACGGCGAGGCACAGGATCAGGATCGTCGGCCAGAGCTGGGCCGTCAGCAGCGCCGCGGCGAGGCTGACCGCGAGGAGCCCGAGCGGCAGGGCCGTGTGCCACACGCGCTCGCGGCGCCGGTCGGAGGAACGGCCCCAGAGGATCATCAGAACCGAGGCGATGCCGAAGGGGATCGCGTTCAGCAGGCCGGTCTGCATGTCGGTGAGGTCGAAGGACTTGATGATCTGCGGCTGCCAGAGCGACAGGCACTGGCTGGCGCCCGAGGCGCCGGCGTAGATCAGCGAGGCGGCCAGCACGTAGCGGTTGGTCATCACCTGCCGGATCGTGAGGTGGCCGGCGGGCCTGGCCGCGCCCTCCACCACCGAGGCCCGATCATCGGCCAGGCGCTCGGTGAGCCACGCGCGCTGCTGCGGCGTCAGCCAGTTCGCGCGGGCCGGGCCGTCGGGCAGGAGGACGAAGGCCAGGATGCCGAGCAGCACCGCGGGCACCGCCTCGATCAGGAACAGCCATTGCCAGCCGCGGAAGCCCAGCAGCCCGTCGGTGCCGAGCAGCCACGCCGACAGCGGCGAGCCGAGGAAGCTCGAGATCGGGATCGCGACCATGAAGATCGCCACGATCCGCCCGCGATAGGCGCGCGGATACCAGTAGGTCAGGTAGAGGATCACGCCGGGAAAGAACCCGGCCTCGGCGGCCCCGAGCAGAAGGCGGACGGCATAGAACGAGACCGGCCCGACGACGAAGGCCATCCCCGCCGAGACGAGCCCCCAGGTGACCATGATCCGCGCGATCCAGATCCGGGCGCCGAACCGCTCCATCGCCATGTTGCTCGGCACCTCGCAGAGCACGTAGGACACGTAGAACAGCCCGCCGCCGAGGCCGAACTGCGCCGCCGAGAGGCCGATGTCCCGGTTCATCTGCAGGGCTGCGAAGCCCGCGTTCACCCGGTCGACGAAGGCGACGAAGTAGGCGAGCATCAGGAACGGCAGGATGCGCCACGTCACCGTGCGCAGGGTCGCGCGCTCGAGCGCGCCGATCTCCGCCTGAACCATGTCCCGTCATCCCCGCGCCGTCGGCGCGGACAGCGTTCGGCCATCCCGCTCCCCCTGGCCAGAGCCGTCGACGACACCGCCGTCCATCTGTCAGCCGTCTGACGCGAGGCAACGTTCCGCCTGCTCGTTCCGTTGTCGCGACGATCGGCCGCCGGTTTCGAGGAGGCGCAAGACGATGGCGACGAGCCCCGACGGCTTACCCCCTGCCCTCCCCGGGCGCCGGGAGGTGATCGACACGGTGGCCGGCCGCGTGAGCGTCTACGGCTCGACCGAGGCCTCCGGGGTTCCGCTGCTGCTGATCCACTCGATCAACGCCGCCGCCAACGCCTACGAGGTCCGCCCGCTCTACCTGCACGCACAGGGGCGGCGCCCGGTCTACGCCCTCGACTTGCCCGGCTTCGGCTTCTCCGAACGGTCGCGCCGGCTCTACACGCCGCGCGTGATGGTGGACGCGATCCATGCGGTGGCCGATAGGATCGCCGCGCGGCACGGCGGCGGCCGCATCGACGCGATCGCGCTGTCGCTCTCGGCCTCCTACCTCGCCCGCGCCGTCGTCGAGCGGCCGCAGGCCTATCGCGGGATCGGGCTGATCAGCCCGACCGGTTTCGACCGCCGCCTCGCCGGGCGCGGGCCGGAGGGCGGCGACCGCGGAAAGCCGCGTATCCGCGCCATCGTCGACTCGCGCATCCTCGGGCCGGCCTTGTTCGCCCTGCTC
>CAZZZJ010000086.1:0-9834 GCA_964658355.1 Beijerinckiaceae bacterium | reverse complement strand
ACCGATCGGGAATATCCCTCCCGCCGAGGCCGAAGCGCGCTACTATGCCCAGGCCGAGGTCCAAGCCTTGGCGGCCTGACCCAAACCAAATGGCCTCCGGGAAACCCGGTGCGGTTCACGATGGGAGGACCCGGGTTTTCCGGATGTCCGAGACCGGCCGGGAGATGCTGATCTACAAGGTCGGCGCTGGCGGGACCTGTGTCCTCACCACCCAGTGCCTCCTGTCGGGCGGCGGCTTCCCCGCGCAGAGCGTCGCGGAGAGCCGGACCGAACTGGCGGCGTTACCGGCCGATACCTTCCGCCAACTAATGCGGGAGAGCGACGAGTTTCGGGACTTCGTCCTCGACGACTACACCAAGCTCCTGACCGCCGTGTTCGACCTCGTCGAGTAGGTCGCCTTCGCGCCGCTGGAACAAAGGCTTGCGCGGCGGTTATTGGTCGAAGCCAATGCCGGGGGTATCGTCTGGAAAACGCACCAACAACTGGCATCGGACGTCGGGAGCGTACGGGAGGTGATAAGCCGCCTCCTGGGGGAGTGGGCCGACGCCGGCCTGGTCGAGGTGCGGCGGGGTCAGGTGCAGGTCATCGACCGAGCGGCGTTGGCCGCGGGAAGGCCCGATTAAGCGGCGGCACCAGCTCGTCCCGACAATGGATCGGTCAGCGACCATCGTCCTCGCGGACCTTTCGAGCGCGAGGTAACAGGCGATCCTTGAGTTCGAGCATCTTCTGGACCTTCGACCCGAGGGTAAGGAGGTCGACCAACCGTTCGGTCTCCAGCCGCTGCATGTCGGCGTACCAACCGGTGAGGAGTTCCAGGAGGTCGTGCATCTCACGCAGCCGAGCCTGGGCATGGACCTCCGCATCGGATTGCGGCGCCAGCATCAGGGTCTCTCGCAGCATCGTCAGCGTCGGATCGATCTCACGCTTCTTGCGCTCCTCTACCAGGGTACGGACGATCTGCCAGATGTCCTCCGGCGTGGAGAAGTAGTCGCGACGGTCCCCGGGCACGTGCTGTAGCCGCACAAGCTTCCAGGCCTGCAGCTCCTTCAGTCCCATGCTCACGTTGGAACGCGACAGGCCGAGCCGCGCGACGATCTCGTCGGCGTTAAGCGGGCGCTCGGCGACGAACAGCACGGCATAGATCTGCCCGACCGTGCGGTTGATGCCCCAGCGGGATCCCATCTCGCCGAAATGCAGGACGAAGGTCTGGACGAGGGGAGGAAGCTGCACGGAAGCTCCGCGTTCGATGATCGGAGAGGAGCGCTCAGCCGGCCTTGAGCCAGGTGCGCAGGACGAAGGCGACGACACCGAGCGCCAGCACGCTGCCGAGCCAGATCGCGGCGAGCCAGGCGAGGCGTTGCCAGAGCGGTCCCGGCTCGGTTGGGATCGGAGCCATCAGTGATAGCCGTCCGCGTCGACCTTCCCGCGAAACACCCAGTAGGCATAGCCGGTGTAGGTCAGGATGATCGGGATCAGCACCGAGGCGCCGACCAGGATGAAGACCTGGCTGGAATGGGGGGACGCCGCCTGCCAGATCGTGACGCGACCCGGCACGACGTCGGGGAAGATGCTGATCCCGAGGCCGACGAACGAGAGCAGGAACAGTCCGAGCGAGATCAGGAACGGCCAGCGGTCCCACCCTCCCTTGAGGGTGCGATGGAGGAAAAAGGCGGCGATCCCGACGAGCAGAGGCACCTGCGTGGTCAGAAGGACGTTCGGCATCGCGAACCAGTTCTGCCAATACTTGCCTTCCAGGAACGGCGTCACGGCGCTGACCGCCGCGATGGCCAGCACCGTGGCGACGCCGAGGCGCAGCGACAGCGCGCGCGCCCGGTCGTGGAGCGGTCCCTCGGTGCGCATCACCAGCCATGTCGCGCCGAGCAGCGCGTAGCCGCATACCAGCCCGATCCCCACCAGCACGCTGAAGGGCGACAGCCAGTCCCACCAGCCGCCGGCATAGGCGCGGCCCTCGACCTTGATGCCCTGCAGCAGGGCCCCGAGCGCGATGCCCTGCGCCAGGGTCGCGACGACGGAACCGCCGGTGAAGGCGATGTCCCATAGGGCGCGGTGGCGTGGGTCGCGCCAGCGGAATTCGAAGGCGACGCCGCGGAAGACGAGGCCGAGGAGCATCGCGATGATCGGCGCGTAGAGCGCCGGCATGATGATGGCGTAGGCCAGAGGGAACACCGCGAACAGGCCGCCGCCGCCGAGGACGAGCCAGGTCTCGTTGCCGTCCCAGACGGGGGCGACGGAGTTCATCGCGGTGTCGCGCTCCGGACCCGGCCGGAAGGCGGGGAACAGGATGCCGATCCCGAGGTCGAAGCCGTCCATGACGATGTAGGCGAACACCGCGAACGCGATGATCAGGGCCCAGACGACGGTGAGGTCCACGTTCTCGAACATCGCGATGCCCTCACTCGGCCGGCTGCAGGGTACGGTCGGGACCGACCGAGGGCGCTGGGGTGATGCCGGCCGCCCGGATGGGCTTGCCGGGCTCTACGCCCCGCTCACCGGGATGGGGGGCCTTCGCCATCAGCCGCAGGATGTAGAGAATGCCCATCGAGAACACCGCGAAGTAGATGAGCACGAACGCCGTGAGCGAGGCCGCGACCGCAGGGGCCGACAGCGGCGAGGCCGACTCGGTCGTCCGCAGCAGGCCGTAGACGGTGAAGGGCTGGCGCCCGACCTCGGTGGTGATCCAGCCGGCGACCACGGCTACGAAGCCCGCCGGTCCCATCGCCAGGGCGAAGCGGTGCAGAGGCGCCCACTCGTAGAGCCGGCGCTTGTACCGGGCCACGAGGCTGACGACCCCGAGCAGCAGCATCAGCATGCCGAGCGCGATCATCACGCGGAACGACCAGAACACGACCGGCACCGGGGGCCAGTTCGTCCGCGGGATGGAGTCGAGTCCCTTCAGCGGCGCGTTCAGGTCATGCTTGAGGATCAGCGAGGACAGCTTCGGGATCGAGACCTGGTAGTCCATCCTCCCGGCCTCCTGGTTCGGCAGGCCGAACAGGATCAGCGGCGCCCCGTCGGGATGGCTCTCGTAATGGCCTTCCATCGCCATCACCTTGGCGGGCTGGTGCTCAAGGGTGTTAAGCCCGTGTGCGTCTCCGGCCAGGATCTGGAGGGGTGCGACGAGCGCCGCCATCCACATCGCCATCGAGAACATCGTCCGGGCGCCGATGTTGAAGCGGTCGCGCAGGAGGTGCCAGGCACCGACGGCGCCGACGACGAGCGAGGTCGTGAGGTAGGCGGCGAGCACCATGTGGACGAGGCGATAGGGGAAGGACGAGTTGAAGATGATCGCCCACCAGTCCTCCGGCACGAACTGGCCGGCCGCGTTGACGCCGTAGCCCTGCGGCGTCTGCATCCACGAGTTCACCGACAGGATCCAGAAGGCGGAGAAGAAGGTCCCGAAGGCGACGGCCAAGGTGGCGACGAAGTGCAGGCGCGGCCCGACCTTTCGCATGCCGAACAGCATCACGCCGAGGAAGCCGGCCTCAAGGAAGAACGCGGAGAGCACCTCGTAGGCCATCAGCGGCCCGAGCACGGGCCCGGTCTTGTCAGAAAACACCGACCAGTTGGTGCCGAACTGGTAGGACATCACCAGTCCCGAGACGACCCCCATCGCGAAGGCAATGGCGAAGATCTTGATCCAGTATTTAAACAGATCCATGAAGACCTGCCGACCGGTCGCGAGCCACAGCCCTTCGAGGACCGCGAGGAAGCTTGCGAGGCCAATCGAGAAGACCGGGAAGATGATGTGGAAGGCGACCGTGAACCCGAATTGCGCGCGGGCCAGCACGAGAGCGTCGATGTTGGACAGCATGGAGGAACTCCGGGCGCACCTTGATTTCGCGACTTATCGCATCTTCAGGAATTCCTGAAAAGTGCGACATGAGAGCGGCCGTTGCCGGGATCGGGGCGGACCGGGGAGCTGGCGGGGGTCGTCGAAGTGTACGGCGGTCCAGTCAGCGAAAGCACCGTGGGACGACACGGCCACGACCCGGGCGGAAGCCGCCCTCAGGGGTGGACGTAGGAAAAGCCCATCCCCTGCAGTCGGACGATCTCCGCGACCCCGCTCGGCACGATGTCGGCCTCGGTCACCCCGTGGAGCTCGTGCCAATCGATCTTCCGCTGCGTCAGGGTGTTCCTGCAGATGAGGAACCTGACCCCCTCCGCCTTGAGGTCGTCGATCCGTTGCGCGAGCATCGTGTCCTTGGCCGCCATCTGGAACAGGTCGACGCCGTCCCCGAAATTCACCACGCGGATCTGGATGTGGTCCTTGCCCACGGACTCGACGTGGTTCCTAAGGTTTCCGAGGATGTGCTTGAAATAGGTCGCGTTGTCCGGCCTGCCGCCATCGTTCTGGTAGACGACCTTCTGGTCGGAATAATACCCGGCGGGTACGTCGCCAGCCGCCATGGCGGGGATCGCCATCAGCGCGAGCAACGGGAGCAGCGTGGCGAACGTCCGGCGTCTCATGGGCGTCTTCTCCTGATAATTTCAGTGCGGGCAGGTTCAGGCGGCGGCCTTCGGCTTGGCCATCCATTCCCGCCCCTTGAGCATCGCCTTCCAGTAGATCGGCGGCAGCATGCGCTCCTTGAGGAACCACGCCATCCTGCTCGGCTTCGTGCCGTCGATGAACCAGGACGGGAAGCTCGGCAGCAAGGCTCCGCCGTAGCCGAACTCGGCGAGCAGGATCTTGCCGCGTTCGACGGTGAGCGGACAGGAGCCGTATCCGTCATAGGCAACATGCGGGGTGCGGACGTAGCCAAGGTCGTGCAACAGGTTATGCGCGACGACCGGTGACTGCTTGCGAGCGGCCGCGGCCGTCTTGGCGTTGGGAGCGCTGCAGGCGTCGCCGAGGGCGTAGACGTCCGGGAAACGGGTATGGCGCAGGCTTGCCTGATCGACCTCCACCCAACCGTTGGCATCCGCCAGCGGTGAGGCCCTGACGAAGTCCGGTGCCCGCTGGGGCGGCGTCACGTGGATCATGTCGAAGGGCACTTCGACCGTCGATGGCGATCCATCCCCGGCCTTCGTCGCAAACCAGGCCCGCTTGGCCAACCCATCGATGCGCGTCAGCGTATGCCCGAAATGGAGTCCGGCCCGATAGCGCTCGACGTATTCCATCAGTGCCGGCACGTACTCCTTCACGCCGAACAGGACGGGGCCGGCGTTGAAGAAATCGATCTCGATGTTCCCGAGCCGGCCCTCGCGGTGCCAATGGTCGGCGGAGAGGTAGAGGGCCTTCTGGGGCGCCCCGGCGCACTTGATCGGCATCGGCGGCTGCGTGAACACGGCCCGGCCCGAGCGCAGGCCCTGGACCAGCTCCCAGGTATAGGGGGCGAGGTCGTACCGGTAGTTCGATGTGACCCCGTTGCGCCCGAGGGTCTCGCCCAGTCCCTCGATGCCTCCCCAGTTCAGGGTCAGGCCGGACGCGACGATCAGGCGGTCGTAGGTGACGACCCGGCAGCCCTCCAGGATGACGGCCTTGCTCTCCGGCTCGAAGGCCGCCACCGCCGCCTTGATCCAGCGGACCCCGTCGGGGATGAGCGAGGCCATCGTTCGCGCCGTCGTCGCCGGCTCGAAGACGCCGCCGCCGACCATGGTCCAGCCCGGCTGGTAATAATGCACGTCGGCGGGCTCGATGATGGCGATGTCGAGATCCGGCTTGCGCGACCTCAGGCTCGCTGCGACGGCGATGCCGCCGGCTCCGCCTCCGACGATCACCACGGTGTGGCTCGCCTCCGCGCCGTCGGTCGGCACGCGCCCCCCGGAGGCGATGCGCCGGGCGACGCCGTTCATGTCGTAGCCCGCGGCCTTCGCCGTCGCGAAGATGGCGGACAGGGGGCGCCCGCGACGCCCCTCATCCAAGGACCAGAGCGTGGTGGATCGCGTGCCGCTACGGCAATAGGCCAGGACGGGTCCGGGCAGCGCCCGTAGCGCCACGCCGAAGGCCTCGGCATCCGCATCGGTCACGGCTCCCGAGACGACCGGAAGGTAGCGCGCGTCGAGACCCGCCTCCGTCGCCGCTCGCTCGATCTCGGCGAAGCCCGGCTGGTCGGCACCCTCGCCGTCGGGGCGGTTGCAGATGATCGACCCGAACCCGAGCCGAGCGGCCTCGGAAAGGTCGGTCGGTCGCAGCTGCCCTGTCACCGACAGTCCCTTATCGATCCGCTTCACGTCCATGATCCGGCTCCTCGCCTCGTCTTCGATATATCATTATATATATTGATATTCTAGCCCCCAAAAAACACATATTGACTTTCGATACAAGGGGAAACACAGTGATGCCCTGAGAAGACCCAGGACGCCTGAGACGGATGTCACTTCATGACTATCGATAATGACATACCGGTGGTGGCCGAGCGACCGGGATGCCCGCCGCTCATCGGCGATACGGCACCGGCGTTCCGGGCCCGCACGACGATGGGTGAGCGCAGCCTCGACGCGTATCGCGGCCGCTGGCTCGTGCTGTTCTCCCATCCGGCCGACTTCACGCCTGTCTGCACCAGCGAGTTCGTCGCGTTCGCCAAGGCCTATGAGCGCTTCCAGGGCCTCGACTGCGACCTCCTCGCCCTCTCGGTCGATAGCCTCTCGTCGCACCTCGCCTGGAAGCACAGCATCGAGCAGCGCTTCGGCGTGCGGGTGCCGTTCCCGATCATCGAGGATCCGGCCATGGGCATCGCCCGCGCCTACGGCATGCTGCCGGCCCGCGCGACCTCCAGCGCCACCGTGCGCACCACCTTCGTGATCGATCCGGAAGGGACCGTTCGCGCGACCCTCGCCTACCCGATGACCGTGGGACGCAGCGTCGAGGAAATCGTGCGCCTCGTCTCCGCCCTGCAGGCCACCGACGCGTCCGAGGTTTCGACGCCGGAGGGATGGCATCCGGGCGAGCCGGTGCTGGCGACGCCGCCCCTCACGTTCGACGAGATCGCCGCCCCCGCCCAGGACACGGGCCAGGGCGCCGATTGGTACTACCGCCTGGGGAGACTTTGATTATGAGCGTCGCCAGCCAGCACCCCATCGTCAAGGGTTTTCACGAAAGGCGAACCGGCAGCATCCAATACGTCGTGGCCTGCCCGACGACGCGCCGATGTGCCATCGTCGATCCGGTCCTGGATTACGACGAGAAGTCCGGTGCGACCGCGACGCGCTCTGCGGATGCGATCCTCGATCATGTGCGCGCCAACGGCCTCACGGTCGAGTGGATCCTCGACACCCATCCCCATGCGGACCACTTCTCCGCGGCCCCCTACCTGAAGGCGCGTACCGGGGCGCCGACCGCCATCGGCGAGCGGGTGGTCGACGTCCAGCGCCTGTGGAAGGGGCTCTACAACCTACCCTCCGCCTTTCCCGTCGACGGATCGCAGTGGGACCGGTTGTTCGCCAACGGCGAAACGTTCCGCGTCGGTGAGGTCGATGCGCGGGTGATGTTCTCGCCGGGCCACACGATGGCGTCGGTGAGCTACGTGATCGGCGACGCAGCCTTTGTTCACGATACGTTGTTCATGCCGGATTCCGGCACGGCGCGTTGCGATTTCCCCGGCGGCGATGCCGCCACGCTGTGGCGCTCGATCCAGGCGATCCTCGCCCTGCCGGATGACACCCGGGTCTTCACCGGCCACGACTACGAGCCGAACGGTCGCATGGCGGCCTGGGAGTGCACCGTCGCCGAGCAGCGCGCCCACAACATCCACATGGTCGCGGCGAGGAGCGAGGCCGAGTTCGTCGACCTGCGGAACGCCCGCGACGCCGCCTTGCCGATGCCCAAGCTCATCCTGCACGCGCTCCAGGTCAACATCCGGGGCGGCCGCCTTCCGGAGCCCGAGGAGAATGGCCGGCGCTACCTCAAGGTCCCCCTCGATACCCTCGAAGGAGCCGCCTGGTGAGCATCGAGCCAACCAACGCGCAGGACCTCTCCGAGGAGACGGCGACGATGGTCGCCGACCTTCTCAAGGTGGTGGCGAACCCGAACCGCCTCCGCATCCTGTTCTTCCTGGCGAAGGGGGAGCACGCGGTATCCCAAATCGAGCACGAGCTCGGCATCCGCCAACCGACGCTCTCGCAGCAACTCGGCGCCCTGCGTGAGGCGGAGGTGGTCTCCACCCGGCGGGAGCACAAGGTGGTGTACTATCGCCTGACGGAC
This sequence comes from Beijerinckiaceae bacterium, assembly GCA_964658355.1. GTDB lineage: Bacteria > Pseudomonadota > Alphaproteobacteria > Rhizobiales > Beijerinckiaceae > Methylobacterium. The sequence goes on along the minus strand of CAZZZJ010000086.1, from coordinate 1,673 downwards.
CCGCGCATGCTCGCGCTGCTTTCGGCCATGGACGACATCCTCGTCTCCTCGCGCCCGATCCGCCGCGTGCCGCCGCGAACCGTCGAGGCCCGCGCCCGCACGCTGGGCCAGGCGGCGGTGTTCGGACGGGTGGGGGACGAGGCATGAGCTTCGTCCTCACCCCGCTTGCCGGGGGCGCCCTCATCGGCGCCTCGGCGGCCCTCTTGCTCCTCGCCAACGGACGGATCGCGGGCATCAGCGGCATCGCCGGCCGCCTCCTCGGTCGCTGGGACGGCGACGCCGCCTGGCGGATCGCGTTCCTCGTCGGATTGCTGCTCGGCCCGGTGCTGTACAGTGGCGTCGCCGGGCAATGGCCGGCGGTCGGCATCGACGCGCCGTGGCCGATGTTGATCCTTGGCGGCCTTCTCGTCGGCTACGGCACCCGGCTCGGCTCCGGCTGCACCAGCGGCCACGGGGTCTGCGGTCTCGCTCGCCTGTCGCCCCGCTCCCTAGCCGCCGTGGTGACATTCATGGCGTTCGCGATGGCGACCGTGTTCCTGGTTCGGCACGGGGGCCTGTCCCGATGAACGCTTCCCGCATCGTGGCGGCGCTTGTCGCCGGGCTGCTGTTCGGATCTGGCCTCGCCCTGTCCGGCATGATGGACCCCGCCCGCGTGCTCGGATTCCTCGACGTCGCCGGCGCCTTCGACCCGACCCTGGCGTTCGTCCTGACCGGCGCGGTGGCCGTCTCGGCGGTGGGCTACCTGCTGAGACGCGGAATGGCCCGTCCCCTCCTGGCGGGCCGGTTCGAGGTTCCCGCCGCCCGTCGCCTCGATCCGAAGCTCCTCGGTGGCGCTGCCTTGTTCGGCATCGGCTGGGGCCTCGTCGGCCTCTGCCCCGGACCTGCGCTTGCTGCCCTCGTTCTGGGGCTACCCGACGTGGCGATCTTCGTGGCCGCGATGCTCGGCGGAATGCTGCTTTACCGCCTGACCTCGATCCGCGGCTCCGGCTCGGCACATGGAGCGACCACGTCATGACCGCGCTGCCAGCCCTCCTGTCCGGAGCCGGCGTCGGCTTCACCCTCGGTCTGATCGGGGGCGGCGGCTCGATCCTCGCCACCCCCCTTCTCCTCTACGTCGTCGGCATGTCCCAGCCCCACCTCGCCATCGGCACGGGGGCGCTGGCGGTCGCGGCCAACGCCACGCTGACGTTCGGTGGCCACGCTCGCGCAGGCAACGTGCGCTGGCGGTGCGCCATCGTCTTCGCCCTCGTGGGCGTCCTCGGTGCCCTGGTCGGCTCGACCCTAGGCAAGGCCGTGGACGGTCAGCGTCTGCTGTTCCTGTTCGCCATCCTGATGGTCGTCGTCGGCATCCATATGCTTCGCTCCGGGCGAAACGGCGGTCCAGCACTGGAAAGCGCGCCGGCCGAGGGATGCGGGCCGATGCCGACGGCGAAGGTGCTCGCCGTGGCCTTCACGGTCGGAATCCTGTCGGGCTTCTTCGGGATCGGTGGCGGCTTCCTCATCGTGCCCGGCCTCGTCTTCGCGACGGGGATGCCGCTGATCAACGCGGTCGGCACGTCGCTTCTCGCGGTCGGCGCCTTCGGGCTGGCCACGGCGGCGAACTATGCGCTGTCCGGACTCGTGGACTGGATCGTGGCCGCCGAGTTCATCGCCGGTGGCCTCGCCGGTGGTTT
>CAZZZJ010000085.1:6500-9907 GCA_964658355.1 Beijerinckiaceae bacterium | reverse complement strand
GGACGCGACCGATGTTGAGCTACTTTCGCAAGGCCAGTGTGGAAAAGCCCGCTCTTTCGGTTGTCGCTCCCCCCGATCTCGCCCCCGTCGTCGCCGAGGTCCCGGCTCAGGCTGCGCCCCCCGTCGATCCCGAGGCGTTGCGGCTGCCGGGGCGGCTGTCGGCCGCGGCTTCCGAGGCCGGAACGTCGATCGGCTGGCTCATCCACGATTCCTCCCAAGTCGCCGACCAGGCGCGCCTGATCGCGGCAGCGAGCGAGGAGCTCGCCGCTTCGACGAGCGAGATCGCCGCCCGGTCGCAGACTTCCGCCGAGACGGCCGAGCGTGCGCGCGAAGGGATCGCGGTCTGCGCGGCCGACATGCGGCGGGCCGGCGAGCGGATGCAGGAGATCCAGGTCGGCACGTCGGAGATCGGCGGCCGCCTCGAGGGATTCGCGGCGGCCGCGCGGCGGATCGAGGAGATGGCGGCTGCGATCGCCTCGATCTCGGCTCAGACCAACCTGCTGGCCCTCAACGCCACCATCGAGGCGGCGCGAGCCGGCGAAGCGGGACGCGGTTTCGCGGTCGTCGCCGGCGAGGTGAAGGCCCTGTCGGGCCAGACGGCCCGCGCGACCGACGAGATCCGCGCGCGGCTCTCCGCCCTTCAGAACGAGCTGTCCGCCATGCACGCGGCCGTCGGCCAGAGCCGCGCCGCCGTCGCGGCCGGCTCCGATGCGATGGATCGCGCCAATGCCCGCGTCGAAGCGGAGAGCGCCGCGGTCGCCGAGGCCGCCTCCGAGATGCGCGCGATGGCCGAGGTGATGGATCAGCAGATCCTCGCCACCGGCGAGATCGCCTCCAACGTCGGCCGGATCGCCACAGGCACCGAGAAGTCCCGCGGGGAGATCAAGGATGCGATCGGCCAGCTTGAGGCCCTGGAGGCGATGAGCCGCGTACTCCTCGACCGCCTGGAAGGCGAACCGCTGGCGCTCGCGCTGGCCCGGCTGCCCGCCGATTGTGCGGCCTGGAAGCGCCGGCTCGCCGCCGTGCTCGTCGGCGCCGTCCCCCATACCGGGATGATGGCGATCACCGCCGATCCGGTCCTGCCGGCGACCGTGCGCGCGGGAATCGTCGACGCCGCCAATCAGGCTGCCGCGTTGTGTGCCAGCGTGAAAGCGCAGGACTGGGATGCCGCGACCATCGCGTTCAAGGCGTTCGACGCAGCGACCGCGTCAACCCTTGCCGCGGTGCGCGAAGCGGATGCCGTCGCCGTGGCGGCCTGAGACCCAGCGCGTTCGATCGCGCCGAAGCCGGCCCCGAGCGCCGGCACGGCGCTCACGCCTCATCGCCGGACCCGATGCCCCGAGGGAGCCTTCGGCTTTCGTGCGCGGCGTCAGCCCATCCAGTTGCGGAGACGCCGCACCGCCTCCCGGCATTCGGCCTCAGAGCCGGCGAAAGAGAACCGGACGTGGTGGTGCCCCGCCTCCCGATCGAAGTCGAGGCCGGGGGTGGCCGCCACGCCGGCCTCGTCGAGCATCCGCCGGCAGAAGGCGGAGGCGTCGTCGGTGAGGCCGGCCACATCCGCGTAGAGATAGAAGGCGCCGTCCACGGGATGCGTCCGCCCGAGGCCGAGGCCGGGGAACGCGTCGAGCAGGATCGCGCGGTTGCGGGCGTAGCCGTCGCGCACGGCGTCGAGTTCGTCGGTCGCGTCGAAGGCGGCGAGCGCGCCGACCTGCGAGAGATAGGGCGCCGAGATGTAGAGGTGCTGCGCCAGCCGCTCGATCGGGCGCACGAGCGCATCCGGCACCACCATCCAGCCGACGCGCCAGCCGGTCATGCAATGGTACTTCGAGAACGAGTTGATCACGATCGCGTCCGGCTCGAACCGCAGCGCGGTCGTCGTCGGCACGCCATAGCCGAGGCCGTGATAGATCTCGTCCGAGACGAAGGGCAGCGCGAGGGACCGCGCCGCCGCGCAGAGCTCGGATAGGGCGGCCTCGCCGATCACCGTGCCGGAGGGGTTGGCGGGGCTCATCACCAGCACGCCCGAGAGGCCGTGCGCCGCGTGCGTCGCCCGCAGGAGGTCGGCCGTGGGGGCGTAGCGGTCGACCGCACGCAGCCGCATCGGCACCGGCACGAGGTCGAGGGCCGCCAGGATGTTGTGGTAGGCCGGATAGCCGGGCCGGGGCACGGCGACCCGCGCGCCGGCATCGAACAGGCTCAGGAAGGCCAGGATGAAGCCGGCCGACGAACCGGTGGTGATCACCACCCGCTCGGGTGAGACGGAGACGCCGTGGCGCTCGCGGTAGTCCCGCGCGATGCGCTCGCGAAGCGCGGGCATGCCCAAAGCCTCGGTGTAGGGCACGCGGCCGCTCTCCAGGGCCCGCTGCGCGGCGGCGATCACCGCCCGCGGTGCCGGCGCCGAGGGCTGGCCGACCTCCATCCGCACCACATCCTCCCCGGCCCGTGCCTTGGCGGCGGCAGCGACCATCACGTCCATGGCGAGGAAGGGCGCGACGGCGGCGGCACGGCGGGAGATCGGGATCATGGGAGGCTTGTACGCGGGCCGAGGCTGCGGGTCAGCCCCGAACGGTCCGGTGGACCCCTCGCCGCGGTGCTGCGCCGTGAAGCGCGCGCAGGACGTCGTTCGCCCGTGCCTGCCAGCCCGGCTCGCTGGCCCGCATCGCCGCGATCACATCGCCATCGAGGCGCAACGTCACCTGCCGTTTCGGATCGTCAATGGCCCACGAACCCCGCCGCCATGTTGACGGCCAGCGCCAGCACGCCGGTGTTGAACAGATAGGCGTAGACCGTCTGCACCGTCGCGATGCGCCGCATGCGCTTGCTGGTGATGTTGGTGTCGGAGGTCGCCGCCGCCGCACCGATGGTGACGGTGAAGTACAGGAAGTCCCAGAAGTCGGGATCGTCGTCGCCGTGGAAGTCGAGGCCGCCGCGGCTCTCGCCCGACTCGTCGCCGTAATAGACGTGGGCGTAGTGGATCGTGAAAACGAGCTGCACGAAAGCCCAGGTACACAGAACCGTGGCCCCGGCGAGCGTGAGGTCGAACACCCGGCCGGCGCCGCTCGTCTTCCCGCCGAGCACCAGCACCCCGACGGCCCCGAAGCTCGCAGCCGCCGCAAGCAGGGTGAACACGGTCACCAGCGCCGCACTGTCATCGAGGCGCGAGGACTGAAGGCGCATCGCGTCGCGGGACTGGCCGGTCGACTGACGGACGATCAGCACCGCATAAATCACCACGCCGGCACACCATCCCGCGAGCAGGCGGGTGACGAGATCCGGGATCGGCAGCAGCAGCGTGAGGGCCGCCATGATGCCGAAGGCGGCGAGCAGGCGCGGGCGGAGCCGGAAGGCCTCGACGGGATTGATCATGGGCGTGACGGCTCGCGGGAGAAACTTCGATCGGGCGCGAT
>CAZZZJ010000085.1:0-6400 GCA_964658355.1 Beijerinckiaceae bacterium | reverse complement strand
GCGCTGGCGCAGACCGCGCCGGCCTCGCCCTTCACCGATGCGCAGCGCGCCGGGATCGAGGCGATCGTCAAGGATTATCTGATCAAGAATCCCGACGTGCTGCAGGAGGCGATTGCCGAGGGAGAGAAGCGCCAGGTGGAGACGCAGCGTCTCGCCCAGGCGGCTGCGCTGAAGGAATCGCAGAAGGCGCTGCTCGACAGCCCGCACGACGTGGTCGCCGGCAACCCCGCGGGCGACGTCACGATGATCGAGTTCTTCGATTACAATTGCGGCTATTGCCGCAAGGCGCTCGGAGACGTGCAGGCGCTGATCAAGGCCGATCCGAAGCTGCGCGTGGTCATCAAGGATTTCCCGGTGCTCGGCCCGGAATCGCTCGAGGCCAGCCAGATCGCGCTCGCCGCCAAGCAGCAGCTCAAGGGCGACAAGCTGTTCGACTTCCACCAGAAGCTGCTCGAGTCCAAGGGCCGCGTGAACGGCGCCAAGGCGCTCGAGGTCGCCAAGGCGATGGGCCTCGACCTGGCTAAGCTGCAGAAAGACGCGCAGGGCCCCGAGGTGAAGGCCGCGCTCACCGAGAACCGGGGCCTCGGCGACAAGCTCGGCCTCTCCGGCACCCCGGCCTTCATCATCGGCGACGAGATCATCCCCGGCGCGGTCGGCGTCGACCCGATCCGCAAGACCATCGCCGACGTCCGTCAGTGCGGCCACGCCTCCTGCTGAGGCGAGACAGGGTGTCGCGAACGCATCCGTTCGTCTAAGACCTGCACCTTCGCGGGATCCGGGCCGCGATCGCGCGACCGTGCCGACGGATCGGCGCCGACCCGGCGTTACCCCAGTCCCAGGTTCAGTCCCCAGAAGACAGGCCCGATGTCCAAGCACGACCCCATCGATGCCGATCTCGTGCGCGAGCTCGCCAACCTCGTCACCGAGACCGGATTGTCCGAGATCGAGGTCGAGAAGGGAGACCTGCGCATTCGCGTCGTCCGCCGGATCGAACCCGTGAGCGTACAGGTCGCAGCGCCTGCCGCCGCGATGACGCCCCCGGTCGCCCTCGCGCCGGCGCCGAGCCCCGGCCCGGGCGCCGCGCCCGAGCGCGGGAAGACCCATCCCGGCGCCGTGCCCTCGCCGATGGTCGGCACCGCGTACCTGCGCCCCTCGCCCGAGGCCAAGGCCTTCGTCGATATCGGCGCCAAGGTCGAGGTCGGCGACAAGCTGCTGCTCATCGAGGCGATGAAGACCTTCAACGAGATCGTCGCCCCCCGTGCCGGCACGGTGGCCGCGATCTTCGTGGAGGACGGGCAGCCGGTCGAGTACGGCGAAGCCCTCCTCGTCATCGAGTAGCCGGGCGCGGTCTTGCGCTCGCCGATGCGCGCCGTCGCGCCGAACTCCGTGAAGAACGCGCCGTCGTCACGCGACCCGCGCCTCCGTCGCTCGAAAGCGCTTTTGCCATGTTCGACAAGATCCTAATCGCCAACCGCGGCGAGATCGCCCTTCGCATCCTCCGGGCGGCCAAGGAACTCGGGATCGCCACCGTGGCCGTGCATTCGACGGCCGACGCCGACGCGATGCACGTGCGGCTGGCCGACGAGAGCGTCTGCATCGGTCCCCCGGCCGCGCGCGACAGCTACCTCAACATCCCTTCGATCATCGCCGCCTGCGAGATCACCGGCGCCGATGCGGTCCATCCCGGCTACGGCTTCCTGTCGGAGAATGCGCGCTTCGCCGAGGTGCTGGCCCATCACGAGATCGGCTTCATCGGCCCGAAAGCCGAGCACATCCGCATCATGGGCGACAAGATCGAGGCCAAGCGCACGGCGCTGAAGCTCGGCATCCCCTGCGTGCCCGGCTCCGACGGCGGCATCGAGGACCCGGAGGAGGCCAAGCGGGTCGCCGCCGAGATCGGCTATCCGGTCCTGGTCAAGGCGGCCGCCGGCGGCGGCGGGCGCGGCATGAAAGTCGCGCGTTCCGAATCCGAGCTGGAGCAGGCGCTCGGCATGGCCCGCTCCGAGGCCAAGGCGGCCTTCGGCGACGACGCCGTCTACCTGGAGAAGTACCTCACCAACCCGCGCCACATCGAGGTTCAGGTCCTGGGCGACGGCCGCGGCGGCGCGGTGCACTTGGCCGAGCGCGACTGCTCGCTGCAGCGCCGCCACCAGAAGGTCTGGGAGGAGGGCGGCTCGCCTGCGCTGAACGCCGAGATGAGGGCCGAGATCGGCGAGATCTGCGCCGACGCGATGCGCAAGCTCGGCTATCTCGGCGCCGGCACCGTCGAGTTCCTCTACGAGAACGGGCAGTTCTACTTCATCGAGATGAACACGCGCATCCAGGTCGAGCACCCGGTCACCGAGATGATCACCGGCATCGACCTCGTGATCGAGCAGATCCGGGTCGCGGCCGGTGGCGCCCTGTCGGTGACGCAGGGCGACATCAAGGTCGAGGGCCACGCCATCGAATGCCGGATCAACGCCGAGCACCCGGCGACCTTCCGGCCCTCGCCCGGTCTGATCACCTATTACCACCCGCCCGGCGGCCTTGGGGTCCGCGTCGACTCGGCCGCCTTCCAGGGCTACCGCGTGCCGCCGAACTACGATTCGCTGATCGGCAAGCTGATCGTGCACGGCCGCACCCGCAACGAGTGCCTGATGCGCCTGCGCCGGGCGCTCGACGAGTTCGTGATCGACGGCGTCGACACCACCCTGCCGTTGTTCCGCACCCTGGTGCGCAATGCAGACGTGCAGAACGGCGCCTACGACATCCACTGGCTGGAGCATTTCTTGGAAGCCGGCGGCCTCGACGCCTGAGGCGCCGCGCAGCCGAGACCCATACGGTCGCCCCAAGGGCGGACTGCGTGGAGGCGGCCTTGAGCCTTTCGAGACCAGGGTTCTTCCGAAGCCCGGCGGAGCGACGGGCTTCACACGAGTCCCGACCTCGATTTCGACACACGCCCCGTCGTTCCGGGGCGCCGAAGGCGAGCCCCGGATCCGGAACCGTCGACGGCACAGGCTGGATCGCAACCTGCGGCTCTGGATCCCGGGCTCCGCCGCACAGCCCCAGGATGAGGGGGCTGGGTCGGCGGGACCGGGTTTCAGACCGTCTCCGAGGCCACGAGGTGAACGCCCCGGTCGAACCATCCATGCTGGACATCACGCTGCCGCCGGACTGGAATGGCCCCCGGTCAGAAGACCGCCTCAGGAGCAGACGATGTCCGATCCGATCGTGATCGCCGGGGCGGCCCGCACGCCCATGGGCGCGTTCCAGGGAGAGCTGGCGCGGGTCTCCGCGCCCGAACTCGGCGCCGCGGCGATCCGCGCTTCGGTGGCGCGGGCGGGGCTGCCGGGCGACGGCGTGTCCGAGGTGGTGATGGGCTGCGTCCTCCCGGCGGGGCTCGGCCAGGCGCCGGCCCGTCAGGCGGCGCTCGGGGCGGGCCTATCCGAGGGAACGCCCTGCGCCACCCTGAACAAGGTCTGCGGCTCGGGCATGAAGGCGGTGATGCTCGGCCACGACATGATCGCGGCGGGCTCGGCCGACACCGTGGTCGCGGGCGGCATGGAATCGATGTCGAACGCGCCGTATCTCCTCGACAAGGCGCGGGCCGGCCAGCGCCTCGGCCACGGGCGCATGCTCGACCACATGTTCCTCGACGGTCTGGAGGACGCCTACGATCGCGGCCGGCTGATGGGAAGCTTCGCCGAGGACACCGCGCGGCACTACCAGTTCACGCGGGAGGCGCAGGACGCTTACGCCCTCGAATCCCTCGCCCGGGCGAAGCAGGCGACGGCGGCCGGCGCCTTCGCCGCCGAGATCGTCGTGGTCGGCGAGGTCATGACCGACGAGGGCCCGCGAAAGGCGCGTCCCGAGAAGATCCCGACGCTCAAACCCGCCTTCCGCCCCGACGGCACGGTGACGGCCGCCAACGCCTCGTCGATCTCCGACGGCGCGGCGGCCCTGGTGCTGATGCGCCGGTCGCAGGCCGAGCGCGGCGGCGTCGCGCCGCTCGGGATCGTCCGCGGGCATGCGAGCCACGCGGCGGCACCGGCCTGGTTTTCCACCGCGCCGATCGGTGCGATCGGCAAGCTTCTCGACAGGGTCGGCTGGCGTGCGGCCGACGTCGACCTCTACGAGATCAACGAGGCCTTCGCCGTCGTCGCCATGGCGGCGATGCGCGACCTCGACCTCCAGCCCGACCGGGTCAACGTCCATGGCGGCGCCTGCGCGCTCGGCCATCCGATCGGAGCCTCGGGCGCGCGGATCGTGGTGACGCTGCTCGCCGCGCTCGCCCGCACCGGCGGCCGCCGCGGCGTCGCGGCCCTGTGCATCGGCGGCGGCGAGGCGACGGCGATCGCGGTGGAGATCCCGCCCTCCTGAAGGCCCTGTCGATGCGAACCCCGGTCGGCCGCTTCCCTTCCCCGCAGGCGGGCGCCGGAGACGTGCCTCAGGCCGCCACGCCCGTGCCGATCGGGCAGGACACGCCGGTTCCGCCAAGCCCGCAATAGCCGGCCGGGTTCTTGGCCAGATACTGCTGGTGGTAGGCTTCGGCGAAGTAGAAGGGCTGATCGGAGACGATCTCGGTGGTGATGTCCGGGAAGCCCCGCGCCTTCAGCACCGCGGCGTAGGCCGAGCGCACGGCCTTCGCCGTCGCCGCCTGCGCCGGGTCGGCGAGGTAGATGCCGGAGCGGTACTGCGTGCCGACGTCGTTGCCCTGGCGCATGCCCTGCGTCGGGTCGTGGCTCTCGAAGAAGGTCTTCAGCACCGATTCGAGCGGCAGGATCTTGGGGTCGAAGGCGACGAGCACGACTTCGTTGTGCCCGGTGCGGCCGGAGCAGACCTCCTCGTAGGTCGGGTTCGGGGTGTAGCCGCCCTGGTAGCCGACCGCCGTCACGAACACGCCCGCGGGGAGTTGCCAGAACTTGCGCTCGGCGCCCCAGAAGCAGCCGAATCCGAGGCCGATCGTCTCGGTGCCCTCGGGGTAGGGCCCCTTGAGCAGGTTGCCGTTGACGAAATGGGTCTCCGCGGTAGGCAGCGGGTCGGGCCGGCCGGGGAGCGCATCGGTCGCGCTCGGCATCTCGGCCTTCTTGCGGAAGAGGAACATCGAACGTCCTTCGCAGATGGATTTCGTGATCCCCCTCATATGGGGCGCCGACCCGTCCCGAGGAAGCGAGCGTCCGTCAGGAGCGTGTCAGGAAGCCGATCGGCTCGCGCGCCGGCTGCCCGAGCCAGAGCAAGACCGCGCCGAGGCCGAGGCCGAGGAGCGAGGCGGGCGCCAGCGTCAGCGGCAGCACCGCCAGGTTCCACAGCCACGGCGCGACACCCTCGATCGTGCCCTGGAGCGCGCTCGCCTTGTCCTTGAACACCGTGAACAGCAACTCGCTCAACGGTGTGATCCGCAGGCCGTTGTTGGCGACCGACCGGGCCCCGTCATAGACCAGGGCCACGAAGCCGCCGGCCAGCAGCACGAAGCCGAGGAGGCGCAGGAGGAAACGGAACATCGCGGGGTCTCAGGATCGCGCTTCTCAGGTCTTCGCGAGGGCGTACGGGCCCCGTCCCCGCCACGCAAGCGGTTGCAGCGCGTGCGTCCGCCGTGCCACAGGAACGACCCGGACGGCAGCAAGACGGACCCGCAGTGACCACCCGCGTACAGGCCCTCGCGCCGCCGGCCCTCGTGATCTTCGATTGCGACGGCGTTCTGGTCGACAGCGAACCCTTGAGCCTGGCCTGCCTCACGGACGGCCTCAACCGCATCGGCGTCGCAATCGACGTCGAGACCGTGCGGGCCCGGTTCGCCGGCACCTCGATGACCTCGATCATGGGGCATATCGCGCGCGACTACGGCATCGTGGCGCCCGAGGGGTTCGTCGAGGCGGTCAAGGCCGAGACCCTAGCGATCTTCGACGCTGAACTCCGCGCCATGGCCGGGATCGCCGACGCCGTCGCCGCCCTCCGGCTGCCGACCTGCGTCGCGTCGAGCAGCGATCCCGTGCGGCTGCGCCACTCGCTCGCGCTGACCGGCCTGCTGCCGCTGTTCGACGGGCGGATCTACTCGGCGGTCGAGGTCGCCCGTGGAAAACCGTTTCCGGACCTGTTTCTGCACGCCGCCGCGCGGATGGGGTTTTCAGCCGACGCCTGCCTGGTGATCGAGGACAGTGTGCCCGGCGTCACCGCCGCGCGCGCGGCCGGGATGCGCGTGCTCGGCTTCACCGGCGGCGGCCACTGGGGCCACGACCGCGCCGGGGCCGATCTGCTCGCGGCCGGAGCCGTGCGGGTCTATCGCGACCATCGCGACCTCGCCGCGACCCTGGCTGCGACCGCCGCGCAAGGCTGAGGCAGGATCGGGCTGCCGGCTCCGGCGGAGGCGCGGGTTTCTGCCCGGAACCCGAGAAAAAACGGAAACGGCTTCCTTTGACGC
>CAZZZJ010000084.1:7092-10010 GCA_964658355.1 Beijerinckiaceae bacterium | reverse complement strand
ATCGCGGGCGACCCCCGGGCCGCCGCCCAGGCCTATGCGCGCCTCGCCCGCGACGGCTCCGACATCGGCCTCATCGCGTCGATCCTGGCCTCGCCCCAGGTCGCCTTCACCACGACGCCCCAGGCGATCCTGCGCTACGTCGACTTCATGGCCCGCACCAAGGTGATCCGCCGCGGGGCCCGGGACTGGCGGGAGCTGTTCTTCGCCAACGTCCACGGCAAGCCCGGCAGCTGAGGCCGCGCCCGGGGCCTCAGTGCAGCAGGCCCGGGAGCGCCAGGGCGGTGGTGGTGAAGCCGATGGCGGCGAGCAGCGCCAGGACGATGGACCGGAACCGGCGCTGGTCGATATGGGAAAACAGCGACAGCCCGGCCAGCACGCTGACGAGGACGATCGGGAGGCCGAGGGCGAGGTCGGCCATCAATTCGGGCGGGAATGGATTGAACGCGGCCAGGATCGTCAGGGACCAGACCTGCAGGACCAGTGTGAAGCTCTGGTAGACTGCGCGCTGCATACGGGGCTCCCAGCCGCGCACCAGGCTCCAGGCGGTCGGAAGCGCACCCGACAGCCCGGCGATGCCGCCGAGGATGCCACCGAGAAAGCCCACGGCGCCGTCGCTCCAGGCATTGCCGAACGAGACCCGGTAGTCCGTGCGCAGCAGCGCCACCCCCGCGCTGTAGAGGATCAGGAAGACCCCGATCATGACCTTCACCACCTCGGGATTGAGGTCCTTCAGGAGGTAGATCCCGATCGGCGCCCCGAGGAGGCCGGGGCCGATCATCGCCAGCGCCGTCGCGCGCGGCGGCAGGGTCCGCAGCCGCATTACGGACAGCGCCTGCGAGAGGATGCTGCAGGTCAGCACGAGGGCCGTGGCCTCGATGGGAGCACGGATCGACAACAGGGTGCCGGAGGCCACCAGGGCGAAGGCGAAGCCCGTCAGCCCGGAGATGAGGCCGGCGCAGCTCAGGCACAGGACGATCTGGAGGGTTTCGCTCACGGTGCGTCTCGGTCTCCGGGGGATCGTCGGGCCAGATTCGGTAGCGCGGGCCGGATGCACGTCGCGACCCTGAATGTCTTATATAAGATTGATGACCGATCAAGGCGCTTCGGCGCGACCGCTCAGACGGCCCCGGCTGCCTCTGACCGGAGACGCACAGTTCTCTGGCCGAGACGGCCCGTACTTTCTCCGACGAACCACGATTGACTGTGAAAATTATGATGTCTTATATAAGACTTCAGTCGCCGCGAAGAGTCGACGGCTTCACCAAGGAGGATCCCGGAATGAGCAGCCACGCCGGATCGGGTGGGGGGCGGACGAAGCCGCACCTTCTCGCCCACAGCCCGCTGGACAACGTCGCCGTCGCCGTCATCGAGGGTCTGGGGGCCGACACCGACGCCTTCGGCGTCATCACCGAGAACGACTCGACCTTTGCGGTGCATGTCCGCCACGACATCCCGATCGGCCACAAGGTGGCGCTCACCGACCTGAAGGCCGGCGATACGGCCATCAAGTACGGCCAGGACATCGGCAAGATCATCAAGGACGTCGCCAAGGGCGAACACGTCCACGTTCAGAACCTCAAGACGAAGCGCTGGTGAGGTCGCGATGCCCGGAGACACCATCATGAACGCCCCCGAAATAACCTCCCCCTTCGTCGGCGGAGCCCCCGACCAATTCGCGACCGGGGCCCTCGGCTCCGGCCGCGCTTCCGCGGACACCAAGGCCGCCACCTTCATGGGCTGGCGCCGCGAGAACGGCCGCGTCGGCGTGCGCAACCACGTCGTCCTCCTGCCGCTCGACGATCTTTCGAACGCCTCCTGCGAGGCGGTCGCCAACACCGTCAAGGGCACGATGGCCCTGCCCCACGCCTACGGCCGGCTGCAGTTCGGCGAGGACCTCGACCTCCACTTCCGCACCCTGATCGGCATCGGCTCGAACCCGAACGTCGCGGCCGTGGTGGTCATCGGCATCGAGGACCAGTGGACCAACCGGATCGTCGAGGGCATCGCCAAGACCGGCAAGCCCGTGGTCGGCTTCGGCATCGAGGGCCACGGCGACATCGCCACCATCGCCAAGGCCAGCTACCAGGCCAAGCGCTTCGTGCAGTGGGCGACCGAGCTGCCCCGCGAGGAATGCCCGATCGCGGACCTGTGGATCTCGACCAAGTGCGGCGAGTCCGACACCACAACCGGCCTGTCCTCCTGCCCCACCGTGGGCAACCTCTACGACAAGCTGATCCCGCAAGGGATCTACGGGGTGTTCGGCGAGACCTCGGAGATCACCGGGGCCGAGCATCTCTGCCGCGAGCGCGCGGCCACGCCCGAGATCGGCGACAAGTGGTTCGCCATGTGGAAGTCCTATCAGGACGACGTCATTGAGGCCCATAAGACCGACGACCTCTCGGATTCCCAGCCGACCAAGGGCAACATCCTCGGCGGCCTGAGCACCATCGAGGAGAAGGCGCTGGGCAACCTCGAGAAGATCGGCCACGACTGCCGCTATATCGACGCGCTGCAGCCGGCCGAGGCTCCCGCCAAGGGGCCCGGCCTCTACTACATGGACACCTCCTCGGCGGCGGCCGAGTGCGTGACCCTGATGGCGGCGGCCGGCTACGTGGTCCACACCTTCCCCACCGGCCAGGGCAACGTCATCGGCAACCCGATCGTCCCGGTGATCAAGATCACCGGCAACCCGCGCACGGTGCGCACGATGGGCGAGCACATCGACGTCGACGTCTCGGGCGTGCTCACCCGCGAGATGACCATCCCGCAGGCGGGCGATGCCCTGATCGACATGGTGGTCCGCACCGCGAACGGACGCCTCACGGCCGCCGAATCCCTCGGCCACCGCGAGTTCGTGATGACGAAGCTGTACCGGAGCGCCTGACCGGCGCGCCCTCCCGCCGCGTTCCTCTCCGGAA
>CAZZZJ010000084.1:0-7082 GCA_964658355.1 Beijerinckiaceae bacterium | reverse complement strand
CGCCCCGCCCCGACGCCATCGGGGTTTCGCGAAGGCGATGTTCGCCAAGGGATGAAGACCGCGCGACAGCGATGCGGCGCATCCCGTTCGAAGGTCCTGCGGGAGGAACGCGCATGAGAAGTTCGGGATCGAGATTTCTACGATCGATCTACGGTCAGGTCCTGATCGGCATCGCCCTCGGCATCGTCGTGGGCGTGCTGGCCCCCGAGTTCGCCGTCGGCCTGAAGATCCTCGGCGACATGTTCATCAACCTGATCAAGATGGTCGTCGGACCGGTAATCTTCTGCACGGTTGTGGTCGGCATCGCCCATGTGGGCGACATGAAGAGCGTCGGCCGCATGGGCCTGAAAACGCTCGTGTACTTCGAGGTCTCGACCACCGTCGCGCTCGGGGCCGGCCTCCTCTTCGTCAACCTGCTGCGGCCGGGCGACGGCATCAACGCCACGGTGGAGAGCCTGGACGCCAAGAGCGTCGCCGCGATCGCCGGCAAGGCCCACGCCCAGAGCGTGATGGAGATCATCGCCAACATCATCCCGCACAGCGCCGTCGACGCCTTCGCCAAGGGCGACCTGCTTCAGGTGATGTTCTTCTCGGTGCTGGTCGGGATGGGACTCGCGGCCATGGGCCCGAAGGGGCAGTTCCCGCTGAAGGTGATCCATTCCTTCGGCGATATCCCGATGAAGGTCGTGGGCATCATCATGCGCTTCGCGCCCATCGGGGCCATGGCCTTCACCATCGGCAAGTTCGGCCTCGGCATCCTGGCCCAGTACGGGATGCTGATCTTGTCCCTCTATCTGACCTTCTTCGTGTTCATCGTGCTGTTCCTCGGCAGCGTGATGCGGTTCTACGTGGGCTTGAGCCTGTGGAAGCTGTTCCTCTACGTTCGCGAGGAGATGTTCATCCTGCTCGGCACGACGAGCACGGAATCGGTCCTGCCGCGCCTGATGGCCAAGCTCGGAGGCCTGTCCGTCGAGAAGGGGGTCACCGGCCTGGTGATGCCGGCGGGGCTCTCCTTCAACATGGACGGGTCGTGCATCTACCTGACCATGGCGATCGGCTTCATCGCCCAGGCCCTCAACATCCCGCTCACCTGGGAGCAGGAACTCGGGATCCTGGCCATTGCGCTCGTCACCTCGAAGGGGGTCGCGGGCGTCGCCGGCGCCATCCTGTTCGTGCTCGCCGCGACCCTCCAGGCCTCGCAGCTCCTGCCGGTGGCCGGGATCGCGCTGATCATCGGCGTCGATCGCATCCTCAACGAGCTGCGCGCCATCACCAACGCCATCGGCAACATGGTGGCGACCCTGGTGATCGCCCGCTGGGAGGGCAAGATCGACCTCGCCCATGCCCGCGCCGTCCTCGACGGGCGCATCCAGCCCGACCTCGAGAGCCTCGACGAGCCGGACGAGGTGATCGACGAACCGGTGACGCTAAGAGCCGCCTCGAAGCCCGTCCGGCACGGGCCGATGCCCGCCGTGGTTCCGGCCACCTGAATCCCGGTGTGCCCAGCCCCTCACCAGAGCCCCAGTGACATGCCGACATCAGACAAACCGACGGGCCGCGTGCCGAAGGTCGTGATCAGCGAATTCATGGACGAGGCGGCCATCGCAGCCGAACTCGGAGGGTTCGAGACGCTCTACGATCCCGGGCTCGTGGACCGGCCCGACGACCTGATGGCGGCCCTCGCGACGGCCGACGCCCTGGTGGTCCGCAATCGCACCCAGGTACGCGGCGCACTCCTGGCTTCCGCTCCCGATCTCAAGGTTGTCGGACGCCTCGGCGTGGGGCTCGACAACATCGATCTCGCCGCCTGCCGGGCGCGCGGTATCGCGGTCCATCCGGCGACCGGGTCCAACGACGTCGCGGTCGCCGAGTACGTCATCGGCACGGCGATGCTGCTCCTGCGCGGTGCCTACGGCGCCACCGCCGCGGTCGCGGCGGGAACCTGGCCGCGCAACGCCCTGATGGGCCGCGAGATCTCGGGCAAGCGCCTCGGCCTCGTCGGATTCGGCGCCATCGCCCGCGAGACCGCGCACCGCGCGATCGCCTTGGGGATGCGGGTTTCGGCCTACGATCCCTTCCTGCCCGCCGACGATCCCGCCTGGCGGCCATCCTGCGGCGCGATCCTTCGGGCGGAACTCGACGAACTCATCGCCGGCAGCGACGTCCTCTCCCTCCACGTACCGCTGACGCCCGAGACGCGGGGGATGATCGACGCGCGAGCCATTGCCCGGATGCCGGCCGGGGCGGTGCTGATCAACGCCGCGCGCGGCGAGGTGGTGCATGGTGCGGCTGTGGCGGACGCGCTCCGCGCCAGGCATCTCGGCGGGGCTGCCCTCGACGTGTTTCCGCAAGAACCCCTCGACGTTGCTGCGGGCGCGCCCTTCCGCGACGTGCCCAATCTCATCCTGACACCGCACATCGCGGGTGTGACGCAGGAATCGAACGTGCGCGTCTCCCGCGTCACGGCGCAGGCCGTGCGCCGCCACCTCTGCGAGGGCTGAAAGCCATGTCCAACCTGACCCTCGCCGCCGCGCACGCCCTCGTCAGCGAGGCCCTGGTCCGCTGTGGGACGCTGCCCCCTGCGGCCCTGAGCGTCGCCCGCGCCCTCGTGGGGGCCGAAGCCGATGGGCTGAAGGGCCACGGGCTCTCCCGGGTGGCCTCCTATGCGGCCCAGGTCCGGGCCGGCAAGGTGGTGGGCGCCGCCGCGGTCGCGGTGACGCGGCCCCGGCCCGGCCTCCTCGCGGTGGACGCCGCACATGGCTTCGCCTACCCGGCCCTCGACGCGGTGCTGGAGCAGCTCCCGGCGATGGTCCGCGAGCTGGGCGTCGCGGCGGCCGGCATCCGCCGCTCGCACCATTGCGGCGCGGCCGGGCGGCCCGTCGAGGCCCTGGCCGAGGCCGGGCTCGTGGCGATCCTGCTGGCCAACACGCCAGCCGCCATGGCCCCCTGGGGCGGGTCGCGGGCGGTGTTCGGGACGAATCCCCTCGCCTTCGCGTGCCCGCTCCCGGGACGTTCGCCGATCGTCGTCGACCTGTCCCTCTCGAAGGTGGCGCGCGGCTCGATCATGGCGGCGCGGCAGCGCGGCGAGGCCATTCCCGAGGGTTGGGCGCTGGATGCCGCGGGCCGGCCGACCACCGACCCGGCGGCGGCCCTCAAGGGCACCATGGTGCCGCTCGGCGACGCCAAGGGCACGGCGCTGGCCCTGATGGTGGAACTCCTCGCCGCCGGCCTGACCGGGGGGCGGTTCGCCGGCGAGGCGAGTTCGTTCCTCGACGCCGAGGGCGATCCGCCGGGCACCGGGCAGCTGATCATCGCCCTCGCGGCGGATGCGTTCGGGCCCGGGGCCCTGGCGCGGTTCGCGGAGCTTGCCGGCTCGATCGAGTCGCAGGACGGCGCGCGCCTGCCCGGCGCCCGCCGCCTCGCCCTCCGGGCCCGGGCCGAGGCCGAGGGACTCGCCGTCCCGGACGCCCTCGTGGCCGAGATCGAGGCGCTCGGTCGATGATGGCCGCCATCCCGGACGGGACCCGCACGAGGCAGCCGGCCATCCGGATCGACCGATTGCCGGCAGCCGGGCCCGGCCTTAACGAAGGACGGGACACCGTGCTGGGAAAGCTCTCCCTCCCTCCTCCCACGCTCGGGGATCAGGGGCGCGCCAGCATGGAACGTACGGGTGGTCAGGCGGTGGGCTTCCGGCCGCTCTACCGGCAGGTCTACGACACGCTTCTTCGCCGCCTCGCCGACGCCGTCTGGCAGCCAGGCCAGATCCTGCCCAGCGAGGGGGTGCTGGCGGCCGAGCTCGGCGTGAGCCAGGGTACGGTTCGGAAGGCCCTCGACGCGCTCACCGCCGACAGCCTGCTGGTGCGCCGGCAGGGCCGCGGCACCTTCGTGGCCGATCACGACGACAAGCAGAGCGTCTTCCGTTTCTTCAAGCTGCGCCCCGACGGGGCGGTCGCCGGCACGCCGACGAGCCGTGTCGTCGCAATCGCTGAGGCCGCCGCCAACCTCGACGAGCGCGATCGATTGGCCCTCCTCCGCAATGCGCGCGTGGTTCGGCTGGAACGCGTACGCTCGCTCGATGGGCGCGTCTGCTTGTTCGAGACGATCGCCGTTCCGTCGAACCTGTTTCCCGGCTTGGCGGCAATGGAGCTTCCGAACACGCTCTACAGCCTCTACGCGACCCGGTTCGGCATCACGATCGCCACGGCGCACGAGCGCCTGAAGGCGATCCCCCTCGACCCCGACAAGGCGGAGCTGCTCGGCAAGCCGGCGGGGACACCGGTCCTTGAGGTCGACCGCATCGCCGTCGATCTGGAGGACCGCCCCGTGGAGTGGCGCCTGTCGACGTGCCTCACCGAGGACATCCACTACGCTTCCGTCCTGCGATGACCGCGCGGACGCTGCAAACGCCTTCAGCCCAACGGGGAAACGCCGTGACGACCGACACCGATCGCAGAACGCTCCTGAGGCAGGCCGGGGCCGGGCTGCTCGCGGCCTCCGGCGCAGCCCTCGCGCCCTTCGCCGCCCGGGCCGGCGAGGCCGTCACCCTCCCGTTCGGCAACGGTGAGCGCCCGCTCGTGGCCTATCCGGGCAAGCGCCCGCTCCTGCAGATGACCGCGCGGCCGCCGCAACTGGAAACGCCGTTCGCGGTCTTCGACGAGGGCGCGATCACGCCGAACGACGCGTTCTTCGTCCGCTACCATCTGGCCGACATTCCGACCTCCATCGATCCCGAGAGTTTCCGGCTCGCGGTGGGCGGACATGTCGATGGCGCGGTCTCGCTGTCGCTCGCCGAACTGAAGGCTATGCCGAACGCCGAGATCGTCGCGGTCAACCAGTGCTCGGGCAATTCGCGCGGCTTCGTCGAGCCACGGGTCGCGGGCGGGCAGCTCGCCAACGGCGCCATGGGCAACGCCCGCTGGACCGGCGTGCCCCTGAAGGCCGTCCTCGATCGGGCGGGCGTCAAGGCCGGTGCCGTGCAGGTGGTCTTCGAAGGTCTCGACGGCCCGGTCCTGCCGGAGACCCCCGACTTCGCCAAGGCGCTGGGCATCGACCACGCCCGCGACGGCGAGGTGATGCTGGCCTGGGCCATGAACGGGGCGGACCTGCCCTGGCTCAACGGCTATCCCCTGCGCCTCGCGGTCCCCGGCTTCTACGGCACCTACTGGGTCAAGCACCTCAACGCGATCACGGTGACGGACAAGCCCTACGAGGGGTTCTGGATGAAGTCGGCCTACCGCATCCCCGACAATCCTTGCGCCTGCGTCGAGCCGGGCGAGACCCCCAAGGCCACCGTCCCGATCAACCGCTTCGCCATCCGGTCCTTCCTCACGAACCTCGCCGACGGGGCCGCCGTCCGGGCCGGCCGCACGGATCTTCGCGGAATCGCCTTCGACGGCGGCTCGGGCATCCGGGCGGTCGCCGTCTCCACCGATGATGGGCACAGCTGGACCGACGCGAAGCTCGGACAGGATCTCGGACGCTATTCCTTCCGGCCCTGGACCCTGTCGGTCGACCTTCCGGCAGGTGCGCACGCCATCCGGGTCCGGGCGCGGGGCAACGATGGTGCGACCCAGCCGATGGAGCCGCGCTGGAATCCGCCGGGCTACATGCGCAACATCGTCGAGACCGTGCGGGTGAAGGCGGCATGACAGGAATTATGAGGAGGATCGCGATGCGGCCAGCCAAGATCAGGGTCCACCCCGTGGCGGTCGCGCTCGCGGGAGCCGGCCTCCTGGCCTGTCTTCCCGCCGCCGCTGCACCCAGGAGCTACGACCTGCCGGAGGCGACCGCGCAGCTGCGCCCGGCGCCCGGTCACGAGAACGGCCTGTCGGCAGCCGAGGCCAATTGCCAAACCTGCCACTCGGTCGACTACATCGCGATGCAGCCGCCCGGGAAAGGGGCAGCCTTCTGGGCCAGCGAGGTGACGAAGATGCGCACGGTCTATCACGCGCCGATCAGCGAGGCGGATGGCAAAGCCATCGCCGACTATCTCGCTGCCGAGTACTAGGCTGCGAATTCGGCGTTGGGCCCGATGACGCGCGCCGCCAACATTGTTCGGACGGACAGGATCCTCTTGCAGAATGGCGGCGATCCACGCGGCGGCCCGCGCATGAGGGTTCGTAACCCTCCGCACCCCTGGCTCGTCGCTCCGATCGCCTCGCGGGAGGGCAGCATGCGCGCCGAGAGGTCCGGATGAGCACCGAGAGCATCACGACGCACCCGGCCGAGGCGGGAAAGCCGGTGGCCGCGAGCGGCCGGATCGCCGCGCTGGTGCCCGGCATCCTGGTCTGCCTCGCCGTCACGGTGGCGGCGCTGGCCGTGCAGGCCCTGGAGGAGCGCGCCACGGGCCACCCCTACGTGGAGGCCCTGGTCATCGCGATCCTGCTGGGGATCGCGCTCCGCACCCTGTGGAGCCCGAGCGAGCGCTTCCGGGCCGGGATCGCGTTCTCGGCCAAGCAGGTGCTCGAACTCGCCGTCACCCTGCTCGGCGCCTCGATCAGCCTCGGCGCCATCGTCGCGTCCGGGACGAGCCTCCTCGTCGGTATCGTCGGCACGGTGACGCTGGCGATCGTGGCCAGCTACGCCATCTGCCGGGGGCTCGGCCTGCCGCCCCGCATGGCCATCCTGGTGGCCTGCGGAAACGCCATCTGCGGCAACTCGGCCATCGCCGCGGTGGCGCCGGTGATCGGGGCCGACAGCAAGGACGTGGTGGCGGCCATCGCCTTCACGGCGGTGCTCGGCGTGCTGATGGTGCTGGGCCTGCCCCTGCTCATCCCCCTCGTCGGCCTGTCCGAGCACCAGTACGGCACCCTGGCGGGCCTCACCGTCTACGCCGTGCCGCAGGTGCTCGCCGCCACCGTGCCGGTCGGCATCCTGGCGACCCAGGTGGGTACCCTGGTCAAGCTCGTGCGCGTCCTGATGCTCGGGCCGGTCGTCGTGGCGTTCTCGTTCATCGCGCCGCATCTGCCGGCGGCGGGCACCTCGGCCGAGGTCCGGCCGGGCCGCCTCGGCTTCTTCAAGATCGTGCCCTGGTTCATCCTCGGCTTCCTGGCGCTGGCGAGCCTGCGCTCGCTCGGGCTCGT
>CAZZZJ010000083.1:0-10043 GCA_964658355.1 Beijerinckiaceae bacterium | reverse complement strand
TGCAGCGCGGCGGCAAGTACCCGCCGCCGAAGGGCGCCACCGCCGTTCCGGGCCTCGAAGTCGCGGGCCGCATCGCGGCGCTCGGCGAGGGCGTGTCGGGCCTCTCGCTCGGTGACGAGGTCTGCGCCCTGGTGATCAGCGGCGGCTACGCCGAGTTCGCGGTGGCCGAGGCCGGCCATTGCCTTCCGAAGCCCAAGGCCCTGTCGCTGGTCGATGCCGGCGGCATCCCCGAGACCTTCTTCACGGTCTATTCCAACGTCGTGCAGCGCGGGCGGCTCAAATCCGGCGAGACCTTCTTGGTCCATGGCGGATCGAGCGGCATCGGCTCCACGGCGATCCAGATCGCCAAGCACATGGGCGCCCGCGTCCTGACCACGGCCGGCTCGGCCGAGAAATGCGCGTTCTGCGAAAGCCTCGGTGCGGATGCCGCGATCAATTACCGCGAGGCCGACTTCGCCGAGGAGGTCCAGCGCCTCACCGACGGCAAGGGCGTCGACGTGATCCTCGACATGATCGGCGCGAGCTACCTCGCCAAGAACCTCGCGTCGCTCGCGATCGAGGGGCGCTTGGTGCTGATCGCGCTGATGGGCGGCAACAAGGTCGAGACCCTCAACATCACGCCGATCATGATTAAGCGGCTCACCTTCACCGGCGCGACGCTTCGCCCGCGACCGAACGCCGAGAAGGCGGCGATCGCGGACGGTCTGCGCCACGACGTCTGGCCGGAGCTCGATGCCGGCCGCATCCGTCCGGTGATCCATGCGACCTTCCCCTTGGAGGACGCGCAGAAGGCGCATGAGCTCATGGAGTCGAGCGCCCACCTCGGCAAGATCCTGCTCGTCACCGGCCGCTGAGGACGGTCGCCGGCCTCACCGTCAGGAACTCCCTGCGACGGACCGGCGTTTGCCGGGTCGAGAACGCGTGCCGACCTTCGGCACGCGGCGACGCCCGTACGGCGTATCGGTGAGGTCCCAGAATGGTCGAGAAGCTTCCCAACCAGAACGCGCGCCAGGGCGAGCGCGGCAAGTCGATGCTCTGGGTCCTGGTCGGCAGCCTGGCGCTGCTGGCGGTGGCGACGGTCGGGCTGCTCACCTGGAACGGGGCGAATGCACCGAAGGACTACGCCAGCCAGAGCCAGGACGCGTCGCGTAAGGAGGTCACCGGCTCCGTGACGGGCTCGAGCAACGCGCCGTCGTCGGGGAACACCAGCGGCGTTCCGGCCGGCAACCCGACCTACCCGCAGCCGGCACAGCCGACCGCCAACGGCAACCAGCCGAAGTAGTCGGCGTCAGACGATCCGGCCCGCGATCAGCGGGTCGGAACCGGCGTCTCGCCGCGGTAATCGTAGAAGCCGCGCTTGACCTTGCGGCCGAGCCAGCCGGCTTCGACATACTTCACCAGCAGCGGACAGGGCCGGTACTTCGAATCAGCCAGCCCCTCGTAGAGCACCTGCATCACGGACAGGCAGGTATCGAGGCCGATGAAGTCGGCGAGCTGGAGCGGGCCCATTGGATGGTTCGCGCCGAGCCGCATCGCGGTGTCGATCGACTCCACGGAGCCGACGCCCTCGTAGAGCGTGTAGATCGCTTCGTTGATCATCGGCAGCAGGATGCGGTTGACGATGAAGGCCGGGAAATCTTCCGACATCGTCGAAGTCTTGCCGAGCTTGGCAATGAACGCCTTGGCCGATTCGTAGGTCGGATCTTCCGTGGCGATGCCGCGAATCAGCTCGACGAGCTGCATCACCGGCACGGGATTCATGAAGTGGATACCGATGAAACGCTCCGGCCGGTCGGTCGAGGCGGCGAGTCGCGTGATCGAGATCGACGAGGTGTTCGTCGCGATCAGCGCGTCGGGACGGAGCGACGGACACAGCGTCGAGAAGATCTGCCGCTTGGTCGCCTCGTTCTCGGTCGCGGCCTCGATCACCAGATCGCAGGGGCCGAGGTCGTCGAAGCTGCGGGCGGCGACGATACGTTCGCGCACGTCCCGGCGGTGGTCCTCGCCGATGGTACCCTTCGAGACCTGACGCGCGAGGTTGCCGTCGATGTTGGCTAAGCCCGCGTTCAGACGATCGGGATCGCGGTCGTTCAGGAGCACGTCGAGACCGGCCGCGGCGCAGACATGGGCGATGCCGCTCCCCATCTGTCCGGCACCGATGATGCCGACCCGCTTGATATCGATGCCCATCTGCCGATCCATGCCCCCGATGCTCACAACCGGAGCGGCTGCCGAGCTTTCATGCGATGCCCGGTCCTCCCTCCATCACAAGAGCAGGAAGGACCGCGAGGCACATCTTTTAGCCCCTTCGCCCGCCCAAGTGGAACCCGTCGCAATCCGTATCGCGCGACAGGTTCGACGGGACGCCCGAATCCACCGATCGTCGGATCGGGACGGTGGATGTCAGTTGCCCTTGGCCTTGCCGATCTCGGCCTGCAGTTCCGGCACGATCTGGAACAGGTCGCCGACGAGGCCGTAATCCGCCACCTGGAAGATCGGGGCGTCCTCATCCTTGTTGATCGCGACGATGACCTTCGAGTCCTTCATGCCCGCCAGATGCTGGATCGCGCCGGAGATCCCGACCGCCACGTAGAGATCGGGCGCCACCACCTTGCCGGTCTGGCCGACCTGCCAGTCGTTCGGAGCGTATCCCGCATCGACCGCGGCGCGCGAGGCGCCCACCGCCGCGCCGAGCGTGTCGGCCAGCGGCTCGATCAGCTCCTTGAACTTGTCGGCCGAGCCGAGCGAGCGGCCGCCCGAGACGATGCTCTTGGCGGCGGCAAGCTCCGGCCTGTCGGACTTCGCGATCTCCTCGCCCTTGAAGGTCGAGCCGCCGTCCGCGGGCGTCGCCACCGTCACGGCCTCGATGGGCGCCGCGTCTCCACCCTCGCCGGTCGCCTTGAACGCCGCGGTGCGGACGGTGATCACCTTCTTGCCCGCCCCCGCCTGCACGGTCTGGATCGCGTTGCCGGCGTAGATCGGACGCTCGAAGGTATCGGGCGAGATCACCTTCATGATGTCGGAGATTTGCGCCACGTCGAGCAACGCGGCGACGCGGGGAAGGATGTTCTTCCCGGTGGTCGTCGCCGAACAGACGATCGCATCGTAGGGCTCCGCGAGGGCCACGATCAGGGCGGCCACCGGCTCGGCCATGTCGTGGTCGTAGGCCGCGTCCTCGGCCAGAAGCACCTTGTCGACGCCGTCGAGCTTGGCGGCCGCATCGGCGGCGCCCTTGCTGCCGGCGCCGACGACGAGCGCGTGGATGGGCGCGCCGAGTTCCTTGGCGGCGGTGAGCGCCTTCAGGGTGCCGTCCTTGATCTCGGACTGGCCGTGCTCGACGAGGAGGAGGGTGGTCATCGGTTCAAACCTCGAATGTCGGTTGGGGCGCGCGCTCGACCGAGAGCGGGAGCGCGCGCAACGGGATCAGATGACGCCGGCTTCGGTCTTCAGCTTCTGCACGAGCTCGGCGGCGGAGCCGACCTTGATGCCGGCCGAGCGGCCCGGCGGTTCGGTGGTCTTGAGGACCTTCAGCTTCGGGGTGACGTCGACGCCGAGCGCCTCCGGCGCCAACTCCTCGAGCGGCTTCTTCTTCGCCTTCATGATGTTCGGCAGCGAGGCGTAGCGCGGCTCGTTGAGGCGAAGGTCGGTGGTGACGATCGCCGGGAGCTTCAGCGACACGGTCTGGAGACCGCCATCGACCTCGCGGGTCACGTCGAGGCTGCCGTCGCCCGCCTCGATCTTGAAGGCGAAGGTGCCCTGCGGCCAGCCCAGCAATGCTGCGAGCATCTGCCCGGTCTGGTTGGAATCGTCGTCGATCGCCTGCTTGCCGAGGATCACGAGCTCGGGGCTCTCCTTCTCGACAACGGCCTTCAGGATCTTGGCGACCGCCAGCGGCTCGCAAGGCGTGTCGGTCTTCACCAGGATCGCCCGGTCCGCACCCATGGCGAGGGCGGTGCGTAGGGTCTCCTGGGCCTGCTGCGGACCGATCGACACCGCCACGATCTCGGTGACCTTGCCCTTCTCCTTCAGGCGGATCGCCTCCTCGACGGCGATCTCGTCGAAGGGATTCATCGACATCTTCACGTTGGCGAGCTCGACCCCGGAGCCGTCGGCCTTGACGCGGATCTTGACGTTGTAATCGACGACCCGCTTGACGGGCACCAGAACCTTCATGGCGGTCTACTTCCTCCGCGGTCGGATTTTCTTGATCGGCGAACGCGATCGGCAAAATTTCGTCGGCAGGAACCGAAGCGAATTCACCGGCGGCTCGCACAGGGCGCGGACCGTAACGGCCACATTTCCGCCTTGTCAACGCGGCGCACGCCCGCGCTTTCGAAAAGCCACGGCGCGCCGGCGGTGCGCATTCGGATCTTCGGTACGCTTGCGGGCGCGACGGGATCGCCGGCCGCGCTACCGGTTCTTGCCCGGAACCCAGAGCACGTCGTCCACGCCGTCGGCATTGGCCGCGCGGCTCGCGACGAACAGGAAGTCGGAGAGACGGTTGAGGTATTTCAGCGCCTCGGGCGAAACGATCTCGCCCTCGGTCGCCGCGAGCGCGACGGCGAGCCGCTCGGCCCGGCGGCTGACGGTGCGGGCGAGATGCAGCGCGGCGGACGCCGGCGAGCCGCCGGGCAGCACGAAGGACTTGAGCGGAGCGATGTTGGCGTTCAGGGCGTCGATGTCCGCTTCCAGGCGCGCCACCTGCGAGGCCACGATCCGCAGCGGCTCGTAGGCCGGCGGCGTGTCGCTCGGCGGTGTGGCGAGGTCGGCGCCGAGATCGAACAGGTCGTTCTGGATCGCGCCGAGCATCGCATCGAGGCGCGGCTCCGCGTGCTGTCGCGCGAGCCCGACGCAGGCGTTGGTCTCGTCGACGGTGCCGTAGGTCTCGACCCTCAGGTCGGCCTTCGAGCGGCGCTGCCCGTCGGCCAGCGCCGTGGTGCCCTTGTCGCCGGTCCGGGTGTAGATGCGGTTGAGGGTGACCACGGTGTCGCCGGCGCTCTCGAGATCAGAAGGTGTAGCCGAGCTTCCCGCCGAAGTTCGTCAGGCCGCGGTTCTCGCCGCACAGGCCGGCATTCGACATGTGCTCGACGGTGGCCATGATGCTCCAATGCTCGGTGATGCGGAAGCCGAGGGCCGCCGCCTCGCGGAACAGCGGCGAGCAGCCGAGCGAGTTGAAGCCGTAGGGCGCCAGAGCCTTCGGGCCGGTATAGCCGTTATGGGCGGCGCCGCCGAAGAAGCCGTCGATGAAGACGCGGCGATCGAACGTCTCGGGGAAGAGGTCGACCGACCAGGTGGCGCCGAGATAGGCGTAGCTCGTGCGGCCGCCGGTGTTGTAGCTGCCACCCACCGTCGCCCGCGGCACGAAGGCCTGCCAGAACGGATCGGCGCTGACCAGCGGCTTGGCGAACAGGATTTCGCCGTTCACGTTCTGCTTGGCGAAGCCCGGCAGCTTGCCCTCGGCGCTCCCCGGATCCTGCACGGCGCCGCCGATCCGGACCTCGGAAACGAAGCTGAGCGGCTGCACCGGGGGCGCGTAGGCCACGGGCCGGGGCGCCATGCCGAGATCGGCCGCCGCGACGGGCGAGGCGATCGCGAGGGCGAGGGCGCCGGCGACGAGACGGTGCGAGGAGGACTTCATGCAGCGCGGATCCGGTTGAACTCGGAATTCCTAGCACACGCCGCGCGTGCCTGGAGCGCGGCGGTGGCCGGTTTCATCCGCGCCACGGCCGAAAGCCGCCCGGTGCGGCCCGGCGGTCACAGTCTCAGGCCGAGCGCCACCAAGCCACGCCCATGATCACCAGGATCGCCACGAACTGCAGCAGCACCCGGAGCCGCATCAGGCGCTGGGACAGGTTGGCGTCGCCGCCGCGCATCATGTTGGCGAGGCCGAGGAGCAGGATGAGCGCGACCGCCACGCAGGCGACGAGGACGACGGAATTGCCGGACATGGATGCGGAATCTCGACTACGGGCGAATTCGCTCTTGTAGGCGCTCCGCCCCGCGAACGGCAGGGGCGATCCGACGCGGGTCGCCCCGTCTCAGTTCCGGCGCAGCAACCGCTCGAAATAGTCGAGCTCCTCCTGCGACCGCGTCGGGTCGCCGAGCTTGCGGCGCAGTTCCTCCATGATCCTGCGCGCCCGCTGCACCGCGGATTCGTCGGCCGTCGGCACGCGAACGCGGCCGTCGCTCATGTCGCGCCCGCGCGTCGGGCGGCCGAGCGGGTCGTCGTCCTTGGCGCCGGCCTGTCCCTGCTGGCCGGGTTCCTGCCCGTCCGGCTTGTCGCCCTGACCTTCGCCCTGGCCCTCAGCCATCTCCTGCATCTGCTGCTGCATGCCGTCGGCACCGCGCTTGAGCCCGTCCAGGGCGCGGCCTTGCGCGTCGACCGCATCGCTCTCCTGGCCATCCTTGAGCGCGTTCTCGGCCTCGCGCATGGCGTCCTCGGCATCGGAAAGGCCTTCCTCGCCCTTCATGCCGTTCTCCTTCATGCGGTTCTGGAGGTCCTGGAGCCGTTGCCGGAGGGCTTGCTGCCGTTCGCCGACACCGCCCTGCTGGCCTGGCTGGCCCTTCTCGCCCTGCTGTCCCTGACCCTGCTGGCCCCGTTCGCCCTGCTGTCCGGGGCTCTGCTGTCCCTTCTGGCCGGGCTGCTGACCCTGCTGGCTGCGGCTCGGCGGACGCTGGCCACGCTGGCGCTGGTCGGCGCTGTCCTTGTCCTGGCCTTCCTTAAAGGTCTCGTCGCGCAGGCCCTGCTGCTCGCGGGCCATCTGATCGAGATCCTTCATCTGCTTCTGCATCTCGCGGGCGGTCGGGTCGGATTTGCCGCCCTGCTCGGCGCTCTGCAGGTTCTCCAGGATGTTGCGCAGCTGTTCCATCAGGCGCTGCGCCTCGGCGGTGTCGCCGCGCTTCATCGCCTCGGCCATGTCCTGGAGCATCTTGTCAAGGTCGTCCGGCGTCACCGTCTTGGACGGCTGGCCCTGCTTGTCGCGCGAACCCTGCTCGCGCGGCTGCTTGTTCTGCTTCTCGGCGAGTTCCTTCATGAACTTGTCGAGCGCCTGCTTCAGGTCCTGGGTCAGGCGCTTGATCTCGTCGTCGGGCGCGTTCTTCTCGATCGCCTGCTTGAGGCGGTCCTGTGCCTGCCGCAGCTTCTTCTCGGTGTCCGAGAGGTCGCCGTCCTCGATCTTGAGGGCCATTTCCCACAGCAGGTCCGCAACCTCGGTGAGGGCGGCGTCGTTCTCGGCCCCGCGCAGGCGGCGCGCCGCCGTCTTGAGGCCGAGGAACACCCCGGGCTGCGGCGTGAACATCTCGGGCGCGACGAGCAGCCCATCCAAGGCCATCTGGACCCGGCGCCGGCCCTCGTCGGGCGTGACGACGAGACGGCGGCGTTCCTCGGCAAGCGCCCGCGCAAGCGGATCGCGGAAGGGACGCGCGGGCAGAACCATCTCCGTCGTCGGAGTGCGGCCCTCCTGGCCCGCCTCGTCCTTGACGAGGATGGTGAAGCGAACCTTCGCGCCGGACCAGGGATTGTCGGTGAGGTCGACGAGCGTCTTCGTGTCGGTCTCGCCGCTCGCGTCCGCGGGGAGCGCCAGCGCGATCCGCGGCGGCGGCACCAGCGACCGTGCGCCTTCGATCGGCTCGACGATCCCCTCGGCCGAGGCGATGCCGTAATCGTCCTTGGCGCGATAGCTGAGGTTGAAGGTGCCGCGCCCGTTCACCTCCGGGCCACCGACGCTGCGGACCTCCGGCGGAAGGTCGGGAATCGCCTCGACGATCAGGCGCTGGGTCTGCCCCGGCGCGGCGATGGTAAGCTCGGCCTGTCCGCCGACGACCCGGAAGCGGTCCTCGCGCAGGTCCGGCCGCGCCTCCTTGCCCGGCACGGGCTTGAGGCCGGTATTCGGCGTCAGCACCGTCTGTGCAGGGCCTTCGCCGGCGATCCGCACGATCAGCTGGGAATTCACCGGCACGCGCAAGCGCTGCTCGCCGCCCGACATGGCGATCGCGAGCGGCGGAAGCCGGGTGTAGAGCGGCGGATCGATCCAGCCGTCGATGCGGAAATTCGGTCCGGCGGCCGCCGCCTCGCGCCAATCGAAGGCGCTGCCGAGGCGCTCGCGCCATTCCGGACCGGCGACGAACAGGCTCGCCGCCGCCGCGACGACGAGGCCGGCACGCAACGCGAACGGGTCGTGGCGCGGCATTCCGGGCCGCGGCAGGGAAACGCGCAAGTTCGCGACGGCGGCCGCCGCGCGGGACTGATGCAGCGCCCAGAGCGCACGGGTGGCGGGATCGGTGGTGCCGACCGCGAGCGTGTCCTCGATCGTCGAAGCCGGGGCATGGGCCAGAGTGGGATCGCGGGCCGCCGCCTCGCGGTCGATGCGGGCGAGGGCCGCGCGCCGGTCCGACCGGCGCAGGCGCACCAGAGGCGCCAGCACGGCGATCAGCCCGGCGCCGAAGGCGATGAGCCCGGCGATCCGCCACGGAGCGGTGAGGTCGAGCCAGAGGCCGAGCCAGGACACGGCGAGGAACGCCAGCACGACGGCGAGGCCGCGCCACAGCACCGGCCACGCCCGCTCCCAGAGCCCGGCGGCGCTCGATCGCGCCACCAGTCGGTCGAGCCGCGCGGCGGTGTCGGATCGCTTCGGATCGGTTCTGCTCACGCCCGCAATCGCCTCGCCGCTCTCGATCCCGCACTCAGGCGCGTCAGGCTAGCATGGTGCGCACCGCGCGCGTGCGGGTCAAATCCGCTCAGGTGGCGGAAACGCGCCGGGCTGCGGGAACGTCAGTTGTGCGACTGGATGAAGTTGCGCACGAGCGGGTAGGTCTGGCCCTCCCACTTGCGGCCCGAGAACACGCCGTAATGCCCGACGCCGGCCTGGAGGTGGTGGCTGCGCATGTGCGGCGGCAGGCCGGTGCAGAGGTCGTGCGCCGCCATCGTCTGCCCGACGGCGCAGATGTCGTCGCGCTCGCCTTCGACCGTCATCAGCGCGGTCTTCCGGATCGAGCGCATGTCGATCGGATTGCCGCGGTAGGTCAGCTCGTTCTTCGCGAGCGTGTAGTCCTGGAACACCGTCTTCACGGTCTCGATGTAGAATTCGGCCGCGAGGTCCAGGACCGCGAAATACTCGTCGTAGAACCCGGCGATCGCGTCGGCCTTCTCGATCTCGCCGTTGGCCATGTGCCAGAACAGGTCCGCATGGCCCTGGACGTGGCGCTTGGTGTTCATCGACACGAAGGCCGAGACCTGGACGAAGCCGGGGTAGACGCGCCGGCCGGAACCCTTGTGGCGCTTCGGGACGGTGGCGATCAGGTTCTTCTCGAACCACTCGATCGGCTTCGAGGTCGCGAGCGCGTTCACCGAGGTCGGGCTGATGCGGCAATCCACCGGGCCGGCCATCAGCGTCATGCTGCGGGGCGCCGCCGAATCCTTCGACTCCGCCATCACTGCCGCCGCGGCGAGCGCCTGCACGGTCGGCTGGCAGACGGCCAGCACGTGCGCGGGGCCGCCCATCGCGCCGAGGAACTGGACGAGGTGGCCGACGTAGTCGTCGAAGCCGAAACCACCGTCCGCGAGCGGCACGTCGCGGGCGTTGTG
This sequence comes from Beijerinckiaceae bacterium, assembly GCA_964658355.1. GTDB lineage: Bacteria > Pseudomonadota > Alphaproteobacteria > Rhizobiales > Beijerinckiaceae > Methylobacterium. The sequence goes on along the minus strand of CAZZZJ010000083.1, from coordinate 460 downwards.
CCAGTCGGTGATGTAGACGTCGTGGTCGGGCAGCAGCGTCTTGACCGTGCTGCGCAGCAACGTCGCGAAATGGCCCGACAGCGGAGCCACGACCAGCACCTTCGGCTGCTCGGAATCGATGTCCTTGCGGAAGCGGAGCAAGGTGCCGAACGGTGTCGCGAAGACCGGCTCCTCGACGACCGGGACCTCGCGATTGCCGACGGTGACCGCCTCGATCCCGAAGGACGGGCGCGCGAAGGTGAGGCCAGCCCGCATCATCATCCGCGCGCCGGCAGACCACCAGTTCGCCGGTTCGCCGAAGCCGGCCCACGGCGAGACCGCATCGTGCAGCACGCGCCCCCAGGCCCGCGTCTGCTCGGCCATGTCGCACTGCATCTCGAACGCGTCGTACAGCATGGGACGGGCACTCGTGCGCGACCGGCCCGACAGGCGGGCGGTCACGGCTTCGGGAATGGGCTGA